>CAUZVL010000070.1:0-5782 GCA_963583355.1 Candidatus Thalassarchaeaceae archaeon | reverse complement strand
GCACAGCCTCGATGAAATGGAGCCAAAACTACCGGAGATTTTCGAAGCCTGGGCGCCTCATCTATCCGATGGCGAGCGTGGACCAGCGATCTTGTTGGACCTATCACCGCGATTGAGCGAAATCCAGCGCGCAGAGGTTGAAGCCATGGTCGAAGTGGTATGGCCAGATATTGGAAAGACCTGGGTTTGGATGAGCCGGGGCCGAGGCCGGATCGACCGCCTATCGCTGTGGATCGGACAATTATCTAAGCCGGGAGTCGCGCGGAGATTTATCAGAATCCCCCCGGATATCACAGCCAAGCCAGTAATTGTTGAAGGCCAAGGGCGGTCATCACCATCGACAAAAAGACGACCACCTAGAAAGGGCGATCAAATTTCTCTTCTTGATGCGGCCTTGGTCGAATCGGGCTTGGCCCAAGAATGGCTTGAACAGGTTTTAGGCGACCAAGAAGTCGTGTGGAGTGTAACCGAAGGGCGGAGGCCACAAATACATCATCCAGAGGAATTTAATTTTGAATCGAAATCGCAAAAACTATTGATTCAAGCCACCGGTCGAATTGTTAAATTAGCCCATACTGATCTCTCCGAAGAAACAATTCCTTTGCTGGTTGAAGCGGCTAGAGAATACGGCTTTGGAAAATTGACATTAAGGGTTTCACTCGATCCGAGCATCCACCCCTTACTTCAAGGCACACTAGACCGAATGCTTTCGGCGCGTGGCGGGCCATGTGCTGGTTTTGTAGTCAAAACGCCCGGTGACCAAATGCTTCTTTTATGTCTCGTCGCTTGATGTAGGCCCGAAATACTTAATTTATCTAGATAAAAACCTCTAGGTTAGCGGAGCAGCCTCGCGATTGAGCCATCGCGGTCTTGATATAGGGGCGGCAAGTCGGTCAGCCGCTCGACTACTCGTTGAACGCGCTCAAAGGTGAATACGATGGCAAATGATCAGGACTTGGGAGATGACTTCTCCTACATGCTTCGCATGGCAGATACCGATATTGACGGTCTAAAGCCATTGAAAACCGCTCTAACCTCGGTTAGGGGTATTGGAGACCGTACCGCAAGACAGATTTGCGATATAACAGGATTCGATTCTGCAATGAAAGCAGGCCATCTCGATATCGACCAACAGGGCGTTCTCAAAGAAGCGATAGAGAGTTATGCTCAGAACGTCCCATTGTGGATGCTCAACCGCCAACGTGACCTTGAAACCGGAGACGAACTCCACCTATCTGGTCAAGATCTCAAACTCACACACGCAGACGACATCTCTCGTCTCCGTGGAATCAAGTGCTACCGCGGAATCCGCCACGCTAACGGCCAAAAGGTCCGTGGGCAGCGTGGCCGCTCAAATGGTAGATTTGGATTGACTCTCGGAGTCCAGCGCAAGAAGTGATAATGGAGGAATGACATATGGGAGACCCAAAATTCGCTCGCCAAAAGTACGACACACCACCTCATCCATGGAAAGCAGACCGAATCGAGGAAGAGCACGCAATTCGTGCTAACCACGGTCTAAAGAATATGACTGAGATTTGGAAGGCAAAATCCCAACTACGTCGGGCCCGACACCAATCGATGAAGTTGATCGGTCGTGTCGACACTACCGAAGGACACTATGCTCGTGAGAAGGAAGACCTTCTCCGTTCGATGCACCGCAGAGGGCTTATCTCTTCAGATGCAGTTCTCGACGACATTTTGTCGCTAAACCCTGAAGATTTCCTAAACCGCCGCTTACAGGCTCAAGTTTACTACAAAGGACTAGCTTCCACAATGAAACAAGCTCGCCAACTCGTGGTTCATGGGCAGATTTGCATCGGAGAACAGAAAATTAATATCCCGTCATATCCGGTAAGCCGAGATGAAGAGGAAGTTATTTGTTACCACCCATCCTCAAACCTAAATAATGAAGATCACATCATCCGCCAAACTATCCTTGGCGTCCGTGAATCTGCAGAATACAAAGAGGAAGAGGTCGACCCAGAATTCAACCAATCTGACGCATCTGAAGTCAATGAGGCAGCAGTTGAGGCTCCTAAGGCAGAAGACACAATTCCCGGAGGCGGTAAATAATGCGCAAGGCAATTATTAATATATTTTCGAGCTATAATAACGTCTTGATGACAGCAACCGATCTAACCGGTGCTGAAACTATCACTACCTGTTCGGGTGGACAAGTTGTTAAATCTTCAAAGGATTCAGGAGGCCAATTCGCTGCAACCCGTGCTGCAGAGCGCATGGCTGACCAATTAAAGGAGAAAGAATTCACCCAAGTAATCGTCAAGTACCGCGCACCTGGTGGCAATAAAGCAAACACTACCGGGCCTGGAGCTCAAGCGGCAATCCGCGCTCTAACCCGTGCTGGAGTTACCGTTACCCGTATCGAAGATGTCACCCCAATCGCTCACGATGGAACCAAGAAGAAGGGTGGCCGCCGTGGCCGCCGTGTCTGATTGAAACTACAAAATGAAGGAAGTGAAATAATGAAGGCACAAATAGTTGAAGGTTGGCCCCAAGGCAACAAAATTCGCATTCTATTGACTGGCACTAATTCAGCCCAGGTAAACAGTTTACGCCGTACGATAATGGCAGATGTCCCAAAGATGGCAATCACCAAAGTCCGTTTTGAGCAAGGCCTTAGCCAAGATAACAAGGGAGAGGTTTTCGAATCTGTAAACGTTCTACCAGACGAAGTTCTTGCTCATCGCTTAGCAATGGTTCCTGTTCCAACCTTCTTAGAGGAATTCAAGTTCCCAGAGGACGACCCAAATAATGAAAATCTACCAGAGGACCAATGGGGAAGCCCCCTCTCTCAGATTATCTACCATCTTTCTACACGCGGCCCAACTTCCGATGATAGTGAAGATACAAAAACCGTTTACGCAGGAGATTTGAATGTACTGGGTGAGACCAAATTACAAATCTCAGAAGAACATGCGCGAATTCCGTTGACAATTTTGTCAAAGGGCCAATTCCTTGAGTTATACGCCTACGCAACTCTTGGCCGAGGCCGAGACCACGCAAAGTGGGCTCCAGCAGCAGCGGTTGCTTTCGAACCCCGATCAAAGGCCACTCTTAACAATGCAAAGAATGCAAAGGTCCTGTTCGACCTTGACCTGACCTCGAAGGCTGGGCGCACAATCGATGCAAAACTTTTCACCAAAAAAGAGTGCACTGATATCAACGCAGTACATGACCTCAAGCGTGCAATGCACCAAGTTGGTCATGGAACCGGACGCGATGAAGCATTCGCAGATGCGATCACACTCGAAGAGATTCCAGGCGAATTCATATTTTCCTTTGATTCCGATGGCGCACTATCTCCAGAAGAAATCTTCAATCAAGCATGCCAAGAACTTGTCGGCCGATTTAATAATATTACCGAAGAGTTAGAAGTTGCATTCGCTTGATTTCCAACCGATGAGAAACCTGATGGTCTAAGTTGGTTTAGCGTGAGCTAGATGGCCGAGTCCTCAGTGCGAATTGGCGGGCATATAACCCTCCTATTTTCGATTCATTCCAATTCATTACTAGCCCGAAACCAAGGTTCGAGAGGAGCAGGCCTATGCTTGACCGATGGGGTTGAGGCCAAGGCGAAAATAATCGATGGCCAAGATAGAATTATCGTCAGTAGCATGGATGGATCATTATTCGAACAGGGTGAAGAATTGTATAGAGAACTCTTAAAGGAGTTTAGAGGGGTCTTCAAAGTAAACTCCCCGGTGAATCTTGAGGTTTCAATCGAGTTACCACTCTCTCAGGGATTCGGAATGTCAGCCGCCGGATTATTGGCCGCAGCATATGCTTTAGCCGATATTTTTGATGTAGGAGATAGCGGCCAAATCGCCCGACTCGCTCATCGAATTGAGCGGGCCAACTCAAGTGGATTGGGCGATATTTTAGGTATTTGGGCCGGAGGGGTAGAACTGAGAATTATTCCGGGCGCACCACCGATACCAGGTAAGGCCAAAGGGTTCTCAGCAAATGTTCCAGCCCTCTTGGTTTGGGTACCTGAAGCAGGTAAACACACTTCATGTTATATCGATGATGAGGATTGGAAAATTGCGATCACAACCGCTGGCGATAAATCGGTAGACCATTTGATGAAAATGGTTTGGGATCGTCGGGTTTGGCCTAAGTTACTCGAGGAAGCAGACCGGTTTGTAATCGACTCTGGTTTGATGAATGAAGGGGGCAGAGCATCTTTATTGTCGACGGTTTTGGATTATGTCGATTCAGATATGAGTTGTCATCTATGTATGTTAGGAACTTCGTTAATCATTGTCCCTAAATCGCTCGATGAAGAGTTGGATTTCGATGAAGTCGCATCAACTTTGCGAAAACTTGGACTTGGAGTCCGACTTACTCATCTTGCTTAAAATTCGAAAGTGGACTCAAATCGAGAGGCCCACAATCTAGTAAAACCGTTCCCGGAATATGGATATTCTCACAGAATCCGTGTCTGAAAACCAGCGCTCCTTGACCCCACGCATCTACATATCTAGCAGATTGTTTGGCGCTTTTTTTGCGTTGGAAATCGACATCCGCACCATAGAAATGCTTTGCATCAATCCAAGCGACCGGCTCACCATTGATTTCGACATGGTCGAGAAATAATAAATCAGGAGTATTTACGGGTCGGCCGTGTTCGATGGTTTGCTCCTTTACCATCTCGGGCTGCCTTCTCAATCGGACACCTTGCTCTTCGAACCAATCGGCGAGTATTACCTCGAAAATATCTGCTCGTTCATGGGTTTCAGATTGGTCGACATTGCTGACTCTATCGGCAGCTTCAGCCGCCTCGAATTCGTTTCGTTCCCGCTCTTTGAATTTTGAGGGCGCTCTTAGGGTTTCTTTGATCCGTGATTTGGACCATCCCATCTCTTTGAGCACCAATCTGAAAACATTCATTGGCGGCGAATCAAATCGTATCGACAGGTCAATGATTCCAACCCCTTCGCGGTATAATCTCACGATTGCTTTTCCTCGTGATTGCAATCTGCCATGAGTATAAACGGTTTTTTGTTGGAGCAGAGCGCTGCGTAACGATAGAGCTTGATCGAGAGTCATATCCAATTCTCCTACCATCTGGCGAATCTCACCAACCCGTTCATCACTCAACCAGCCGAATTCACCCTTTCTCACGACTTTTCCAGCAAGAATTGATTCGGTAGGTAAACCGACCGGATGATTTTCCCAATTGAACGAAAAAGTTTTCGGCTGCTCAAAATCCCCAGGAATTCCCATCGGTAAGGGGGTAATATCGAATCTTGCCAATGCAAAATCCCTTGCATTTGAATCAAATTCTGCATGCCTTTTAAGCAAGGTTTCCCTCTTTGGTCCACCATGACTGCGAGATTTGGAATTCCGCTGACGATTCGAGTTGGCCCGGTGATTATTATTGGGCCTATTCTCCGCCATATTGGGGGTGTGTTCAAACATAGACCATGAATAAACCGGCTTATTCTATTCCACAGAGGTCTTCTAACAAGGTCTGAGCATTTGTTCGAGCAAATGCTGTATTGTTTCTCGATATCAATCTCGCCAATCCTTTAGATTGCCATTCGGAGTGGATCTCCACCCCCCCCTCACCATTTGCAAGGACGGTAACACTTACTCGATAATTAGAAATCCCTCTCGCTGTTGGCCTTTCATTTCGGTTTTGTTCGATAAACTTTAACACGATTTCATCGAAGTGTTCTCCACTTTTAATAGACTCTACTTGCCAAGTAGTCTCGACTAAAGCCCCCTTGATTATCTGTTGAAGAGCCATCATGTC
>CAUZVL010000069.1:0-5851 GCA_963583355.1 Candidatus Thalassarchaeaceae archaeon | reverse complement strand
CGACGAATTGGTAATCCTAACCAGCGGCTTGGGCGTGGTTTGTATCGAAAACGGAAAAATAATTTGGACCCATGCCCTAGAAGGTTCAGCCGATATGCTTTGTTTTCATCAAGGCGAAATTATAGCAACTTCAAGTGTTTATGATATCGAACATAGTGATTTTATGGAAAGTGCGATTTGGCGGTTTTCTTTAGATGGCGAATTAATCGGCGTTGAGAGGATGGATGAGCGACCTTGGTTTATTGAATCTAGGGATAAGCTATTACTCGGCCTTGGCCGGCCACGTTGTGGAATGCTATTGGACGAAACACACACTCCTTTAGCAACCGAATCACCAGTTACCTGTGGGGTAACGGGACGGGACAGAACACTATTGGGCCATGCGGATGGAACCGTTTCTGAATCGAATGGAGAGCTCATCTCGGTTGAAGAGTCGACAGTAGATTCAATTATTTGTGTGGAGTATGGTTTTGTTTCAGCTTTAGAAAACGGTGATTTAATTGCAAGAGACCCTGATGCAAAACCCCTCTGGTCAGCAACCGGCTCTGCGATCACCTGCCAAATCGAAGGTTTTGACCGAACACACTGGTGCGGTAGGTGGCAAATAACCTCAGGCCTATTACAAGTAAGAGATCACGATGGAATCCTTGTGGTAGAAATGGAAACAAGTAAACCAAGAGTCGCAACGAATATTGCAGATAGGGTTGGTTTTGGTTTCGACGATGGCCAAATAATAATTTGGGAAAAAGAATTATTTTTACGGCGAAAATCAACAGAGGTGTCTGAAGTGAATACTACAAATTCAGCACTTGCAGCAAGATTGAGATCATTGCGAAAATAATGTTATTTATTGATTAATAATTCCAATGGATACAGTGGAAACCATCTCCGTAAACCCGCGTTTCCGATGGAAAAAGGCCGAATTAACCGTAAAGTTTATTTGCCCCCTCCTCCCAAGGAGAGATTGCCGCTCCCCCGGGAGTGGTGGAGGACCCTCTGGGGTCTTCTGGGACCCTTGCCAACTGGCTCTTTAGCCCGAACCGGGTAAAGTGTTGGTCACAATGTTCGGAGACGAACAGAAGTGAGGCGAAATAAAGGAAAGAAGATCTTCGGATTTGACTAGCTTTATTTCACCCACAGGAAGATCCACCGGCTTCGGCCTCAAGGTGGTGAAGCTGGCAGAACTTCTGAAAAGGAGTGATGACAGAATTGAGGAAATGGGTTTGCGGCTTTCGAGTTTAGCGAATAAAATCTCAAGGACTGTGAATTTGTTGGACAATTTGCCAAAGGGAGAGACAGATGTTAAATCATCAAATTCAAACTTAGCAAAGAAACAACAAATGGCGACCGAATCTTTCGAGATGAGGAAACCACCGCTGAATAGGAAGAGGAGAGTAAAATCGAAAACGACCTTGACGGCAACCCCGGCTGTCGAGAAGGAGGCTTATTCTGGCAACAGAAAAAGTCAACGATCTAGGAAGGAAACCACCCTCGGGTGGTCGAATGAATAGTGAAGGCGACTCGGCGGCCATCAGCGGAGGCTGGCAGGGGGGCGGATATCCCACTCGGATGAAACCCCCCTACCAGTTTCCCACCCTGCTCACACAGGTAATTTTAGGGCCTGTTCATCCCACTTATCATTATGGAGGGCGCGGAATGCTCGCACCCGGTGCTTTCGGAACCTTTCAATTAGAGCCGGTCATTTCCTCGGGTCTAACCCAAAGATCGAAATCTTCATCGGTCAAAAATCCTAAACCTGTGGCTGATTCTCTTAACGTCAAACCATTTTTGTGGGCATTTTTTGCGATTTGTGCAGCTTTATCATAGCCGATGTGATTATTGAGGGCTGTTACCAACATCAATGAATTTTCTAAATGATTAGCGATTACTTGCTCATTTGCCTCGAGTCCTTCAACGCAGCGGGTTGTGAACGAAGCCATCGAATCCGAAAGCAATTTAATACTGTGTAAAAAGTTGTGAATCATCATTGGCTTGTAGACATTTAATTCAAAATTACCTTGGCTTCCACCGATACTAGTCGCACTATGGTTACCCATTACTTGAGCACAAACCATCGTCAATGCCTCGGCTTGAGTAGGATTGACTTTGCCTGGCATAATCGAGGACCCCGGCTCATTTGCAGGTAGCGATAACTCGCCGAACCCGCAGCGAGGGCCAGAACCTAACCATCGAATATCGTTAGCTATTTTCATTAAACTAACGGCTAAGGTATTGAGACAGCCGCTCGCGGCTACAATAGCATCGTGGGCTGCTAATTGAGAAAACTTATTTGGGGCAGAGATAAATGGTAAACCGGTCTTATCGGCGATCTCAGCCGCAACTCTTTGTGCGAATTCCGGATGGGTATTGAGCCCGGTTCCAACCGCGGTTCCGCCGAGTGCCAATTCTAGTAGATCTGAACTTGCAAATTCGATTCGGCGAATATTTGCATCCAATTGAGCAACCCAGCCAGAGACCTCTTGGCCCAATGTGAGTGGAACTGCGTCCATCAAATGGGTTCTGCCAATTTTTACAAGATCTTTCCATTGAATTGATTTTTCATATAACGCATCCTTCAACATACAAAGGCTAGGCAATAAGCTATCGGTAATCGCTTCAGATGCAGCGATATGCATTGCGGTAGGAAAGGTATCATTTGAGGATTGACCTCGATTAACGTGGTCGTTTGGATGAACTGGTGTTTTAGTTCCAAGCACTCCGCCTGCCATTTCAATTCCACGGTTCGCAATTACTTCATTGGAATTCATATTGGATTGGGTCCCAGAACCAGTTTGCCAAACTTTGAGAGGGAAATGTGGGTCGAGTTTCCCGGAGATTACCTCTTCAGCAGCCTCGATTATTAATTTGGAAATTTCCGGTTCTAACTGACCTAAGTCACAGTTAACCTTAGCCGCAGCCTGCTTGAGAATACCAAAAGCACGAATCACTTCACGCGGCATTAAATCATCACCAATATCGAAGTTGATAAGCGACCTTGCGGTTTGGCAACCATAGTACATGTCGGCAGGAACTTCCAGCTCTCCCATCGTATCGGCCTCGACACGCATCTCTCGCATGTTATAGAGCGGGAAGGCGCTGGGACATGTCCCTTTCTGTTCACAAGCGTGAAAGAGGGGTGACCTCGAGGCCAAGATGATGACCGGTTATCGCTTGGTATGGTTCCAACATCTGCACAAGGCGGCTGGAACCTATGTCATACGCCGGGCTATGGCCAATGGTGAAACATTTTGGCCAAACCATGAGAATGGTAATCCTATTGAAAATGGGGAAGTGCTTCAACTTTGGAATCTTGATTCAAACGAGTTAAATGATTTTGTTGATAAATGTGAAAAAGACGGGGTTACATTCGTTGCTTGTGAATGGGGCGGACCAGATTACGATGCTCTTGTAAACGATGAGAGAGTTGTGCTTCTAACCTGTTTGAGAGACCCGATCAAGCGATTGATCTCCAATTATAATTACGATCATTACTGGATGTGGACCAAGGCTAAATCTTATTCAGAATATTTGGCCGAAGAAAATTTACACTCTACTCCAGAATATTATACTCGAATATTTTCAAGAGAGACCGATTTGTCAATCGCGATTGAAGTAAAACATCATACCCAATCACTTGAAAATTTGGCCAAATTTGACCGGGTCATTATTGCCGAAAACGGTATGGATACATTGAATGAACTCGGTTGGAAAAATGAATCCGATACAACCCACCCAACATTTGGTAATAAAAACAGAATCTTGCATTTACTTAGAAAGTTGCGACTAAAGCGTTGTTGGAATTATATCAAACAAGTGAAACATATTCCAACAGAGAATTTAAACATTAACAAATTGAATCGGTTCGATATTTTATTATATGAAAAAATGAGTGAATAATCGGTGAAAATATGGCGAGTAAATATGATGCAAGGCCGATGAAATCCCCCAACTTGGCAGGATTTCCTTTGAAGGTATTAGCGGGGGCACTATGGACTCCAATCCTCAGAAACTTGGTTGGAATGAAAGCACTCAAAGACGCAGGTATCATTTATTTGCGAGGTCAAAAATCAGATGAAGAGCCGTATAATCCGCAGGTAGAGTTTTCTCAAATTAAACCTATAATGCCCCCATTACATTCCGCTTCAAATATCAAGGACGCTGGAGTATTCTCAATCGGCAAAATAAATCAATATTATTCAAAAGGCGGTTCTCCGGTAAAACTTATTTCTTTGGTTTTAGAACATGCAAAATCAGTCCCCAGCCTGATGATTTCAATCGACGAGAAGTCGGCCCTCAAACAAGCTAAAGCATCTGAAGAGAGATGGAAGAACGGTGAGTGTATTGGTCCATTAGACGGCATTCCAATCGCAGTAAAGGATGAGATGGATGTGATTGGCTTTGTAACCACTATGGGAACCTCTGGATATTCAAAGGCCGCCTCTCAAGATGCAACCATTGTCAAACGTGCAAGAGAAGCGGGGGCGATCATCATCGGCAAAACCAATCTTCACGAAATAGGAGCGGGCGTCACAGGAATAAATCCCCACTGGGGTGCGGTTACCAACCCTTATGATGAGTCGAAATTTACTGGAGGGTCTTCATCAGGATCCGCTGCAATAGTCAGCCGAGGCATTGTGCCGATAGCCTTGGGTAGCGATGGCGGCGGTTCGATTAGAATTCCAGCAGCGATCTGCGGGGTGCCTGGATTGAAGGCAACATTTGGAAGAATTAGCAAATTTGGTTCAGGTGCTGGAGGAACAGTAGGCCACTTAGGCCCAATCGCTGGGAATTTACGTGATTTAGCAATACTTTACAGTGTCATCGCAGGCCCTGATGATAAAGATAGTCAAACAAAAAAAGCGCCTAATCTTTGTTTGGACCAAGTCAAAGATTTGGAGTTATTAGGCCTTAAAATCGGTGTTTACCGGCCTTGGTTTGAGCACGCAGAAGAAGAAATTGTAGAACGAATGGAATCATGTTTGAGTATTTTAAAATCAGCCGGAGCAGAAATTGTAGAGATTACTATTCCAGATATGTCTTTGGTGAGGCCGACTCACTTGGCGACTATCACAAAAGAATTTGCCGCTTCACATGCTGGTTTGGTCAAAAATGAACTTAATTCATTCTCTCCAGAAGTAAAAATGATGTTTGGCTTACAAGCCAGATTAAAAGATTCAGATTTTGAAAACGCACAAAGACTTAGAACAAAGATCCATCAAAACTTCGAGGCTGCATTTAAGAAATGCGATATTATCCTTACCCCTATGACTGGAATTACTGCAAAAAACATCCAAAAGTCCGCACTCAAATACGGTCAATCAAATCTCGTCATCACCGGTGCAATAATGCGGTTTTCTCACCCTGCAAATCTTTGTGGGTATCCGGGGTTGAGCGTTCCGGCTGGCCTCGATTCGGACGGTTTACCAATCGGTTGCCAATTGATGGGCCGAGGATGGGGAGAGGAAACAATTATTCGTGCAGGTCTGGTTTTAGAACAAGCCTTCCCGCGTGAATTACCACCGCACCACGTCGATATTATGGGCCGATTGCAGTGAAAGTTTCACCGTCTTGATAACTTCCCCGATACATCAGCATCGTCTGGAATGGCATTTCGATATTCCCTTGAGAATCTATAGCGATAACTCCACCCCTTCCCCCGAGGGGGGCAACCATATCCAACATAGATTGACATGCCTGCTCAAGGTTTTGGCCTAATCTTAGACGAGTTGATACCTCGTGAGCAGCACAGATTCGAATGAAAGCCTCACCAACCCCTGTGCATGAAATAGCAACCGATGGATCACACCAGGTCCCTGCTCCAATAATCGGTGTGTCGCCAATCCTACCATCT
>CAUZVL010000068.1:0-5867 GCA_963583355.1 Candidatus Thalassarchaeaceae archaeon | reverse complement strand
CGGCAAACATATACTCCTCCAAATTGTCTGGTAATGGAGCGATTGCAGAGAATATCAATTCTGGGGGGCCGCCAATGCAAATTGCTACCGGCATTTTTCCATCGGGCCACAACTGTGCGTGATCAGCGCCATGTTTGTGAATTTGCCAATGTAGGCCAAGTTCGGTTGGGCTGAATACTTGGCTTCGATACATGCCCAAATTATGGTCTCCTGTCTTTGGGTTTTTAGTGACGACCAATGGTAAGGTAATGAATCGGCCGCCGTCCATTGGCCAAGTTTTCGGAATCGGTAATTTAGTGAGATCTGTTTCTAGGCGCACTCTTTGGCATGCGCCTTTTCTGACTTTTTTTGGCGGTAAGGAAAGAGCGTCTCGCAATAATGAAAGGCCGGTCCAGGGGCGTTTCAGGATTCCTCCGATGTCTGGCTTCATCAATTTCACAAGCCGGTCTCCAACTTCAGAATTGGTTTTTGCTCCAAGTGCTCGAATAGTCCTATCGTGGCTGCCAAAGAGATTCATCGCCAATGGGATTTCACTAATCTCGCCATTTGGTAAGCGCGGATTTTCAAAAATAACCGCTTTCCCTCCGCCTTTAACCAACCGGTCGGCGATGGCTGGTGCGTCGAGCTCGACATTGACAGGCTCGGTGATTCGCAGTAACTCGCCTTTGGATTCTAAATGGGCCAGCCATCGGGAGAGGGTGGTCCAAGCCATGATGTCCCTATGGGGCATTGTTCATCAATACTACCCGTCCTTCCGTTGGCTTCAAAGACGGTCTAGCCTTGGAAGTGCTATGGCGGCGTGCGACCTATTGGTAATCGGTGCTGGGCCCGGGGGAGGAAGCGCCGCTCTGCACGCAACTCGTTTGGGTCTCAAAGTAATGATAGTCGAGGCCGACCCCGAGGTCGGCGTTCCAGTTCATTGTGGCGAATGCTTATCTCACTTGGCGGTAGAAAACCTTGATCTTGAATTACCAGAGCACGTAATCGCTCTGCATTGTGATGGGATTAGAATAATTTTCCCGGACGGGACTAAGAAATTATTATCCGAAAAAGGTTACGTTCTCGAAAAGCATTTATTCGAGACCTGGCTCTGTGATGAAGCGGTTTCTGCAGGTGCCTCTTTACACCTGTCCCATCGAGTCACTTCTATGAAACGAAATTACAATAGCAGTAATCAATTTGTCAATTGGAAAATTGATGGCAGAGGAATTGAATTTCCAATTGAATGTAAAGCCATTATTGACGCATCTGGAGTGGCGGGGGCCGCGACTAAATTACTCGATATGCCTACAGAAGTCGAAGTGATAGCAGGCTTCCAATACGAGATGCTCAATGTTGAGAATGATGGCTATCTCGACTTTTATCTATGGCCTGAATACTCCCCACACGGTTATGTTTGGATGATTCCAAAAAAAGGCGGTAGAGCTAATGTCGGTCTGGTGACGACCGATAAAAAAGGTGCAATCAAATATCTCGATAAATTTATCGAGGATTCTTACCTAAAAGATAATCCAACCGCAAACCCTCCTTGGCGAAAGGAAGGCATCAAAGTCCGTCCATTCGGGGGAACGATTCCGATTTCTGGACCACGGGAAATTACCACCGGTGATGGCTTAATTTTGGTTGGAGATGCAGCAGGATTCACCTCGCCTCTATTCGAAGGCGGATCGCACCTTGCCCTCTGGAGCGGCCGCCAAGCAGCGAGGGTGATGGCGCAAGCTATCGCCGACAAAGATCTTTCAGACCAAAGGATGCAAAGTTATGCCAAAGCTTGGAAAAAGAAATTTCCACCATATCACAAAATTCTCAAAGGCAAAACCTCTCTCTATGAATTGAGCGACCAAGAATTATCAAATATGGCCCATTGCTTGCCAAAAGAACTTGGTGCAATGTCACCGTTGGACAAATTATGGATCGGGACTAAAATTCTAGTTCGCCACCCACTCCTCTACACAAAAGGCGTGATTAGCGTTTTACTTTCCTTCGGTTATAGTCGGGCAAAGCACTTCGGTTGGTGAGAGATTGGAATCACTTCTGATGCCTTTTGCAATTATTGTTGCCGCGATAATAACCATTTTTCCCAATCAATATACTCGGAGCCTATCTTGGATAATGGCAATTCCCTTCATACTTTTATCATTGATGTTTTTGGTTGATTATGATCTCAACAAATTGGTAGGGAATTATGGTGGACCTCAATTACCACTCCGCTATAGGTTCGCAGCAACTTGGGCGGCCAGGGAAGGTCCAATCCTCCTCTGGGTCGCTTGGATGGCATTATTGGCGACGATTTGGAATAAACCATTCAAAAACGAATCAAATGAATCCACGACAATGCGATTGCGATTGATGAATGGATTCTCCCTCACACTTTTATTGATCTCATGGTCGATGAAGCCATTCGAATTGGGCGATGGCAGCCGGGGGGCTGGTCTGAACAATTTGCTTCAAACCGATTTAATGGTTATTCATCCACCCTTGATCTTCTTGGCCTATTCCTTCTGTATCACTCTCGCAATGACTGCAATAGCTGGATTGTTAACCGATACAAAAGGCTTGAAGCATCGTTTGGTAACCATCGCAAGACCAGCATTTTTCTTTGCTACCCTCGGGATTGGATTGGGAGGATTATGGGCTTACCTAATCTTGGATTGGGGCGGTTATTGGGCCTGGGATCCGGTTGAGACCGGGTCGATGTTGCCGTGGATTGCAATCATTGTTCTGCTTCACCTGAGGACCCGTCCGGGGAAAGCCGACGATTCTATTTGGGCAGGCGTAGCAATCGCTGCTGGCGCATTAGCCATTTTTGCAACGATGATAACCAGAGCAGGAGGGGTTTGGGCGGTGAGCGTCCACACATTTGTCGTGAGTAATTCAGGCACTCCACCAGACGATGTTTTCGGACGACTAATGATTTTACGTCAAGATCCCAGCGGGGTTGAAGTCTTGGTATACCTCATGGCGATAATTCAATTTATGTCGTTTTATTTAGCCTCTCGGTTCAAAACTTCATTCTCAAGGAAATGGTTGTTTATACTGCCCTTAATCGCTTTACTCGGACTTATCTCCGGTGGAGATGCACTCGATGGTTTCCCGCCTTCCCTCTTCGTTTTAATCGGAATCGGTCCTCTGGTAGAAGCCGGGATAAGAAGATTTAAAATCGGCTTTGATTGGCTTTGGTTAACCATTCCTGCGGTGATGATGGGCTTGTATTTCTTCCATGGGATGTTTTTGTTTCAGTTGATATCTTCTCTGTTCGCATTTGGGTTGATACTTTCAGACCAGCGAATGAAAGCTTGGGGCTGGGCAAGCGCGGGTATTACCCTGTTTTTAGCCGCATCTTGGGCAGGTATGTTCGAGATGTGGATTAGTGCCGTAGGAATGGCAGCATTTGCTTCTCCTTGGCTTGTTTCCCCCGATGAAGGCGAATTCGATTTGGCCTTCAAAGAGCGTAAATTCCAGCAAAGAATTGCGCTTTGGACGCCGGTCATAGTGGTCGGTCTCTATCTAATTATCACCTTGGTAATCTTGATTTCATCTATCGATGCGATTCAATTATCCGCTCATGAATTATATGGAACCCCATTCATCGTTTTGGTTTTGCTTGGCTTGTCCGCTTGGTCGATGAGAGATCGCCCCGAGCGAGTAAAATGGCTATTTGCCCTACCGATAGTTCTAATTCCAATCTCTTGGTTATTAGGTAATCAATTGGGTTATGATTCGACCGATATCCTTGGAGCAAGCATTTCCAGAGGCCAAATTGCAATAGTTATTTTGATTCCTGCTTTGCTTGCATTACCCGCAACAATTAATCTTATCAAGCAAAATTCAGAGCGGAAAGGAATTCCAATGTGGGCCCACGTCATTCATTTTGGTTTGGTTTTGCTAATCATAGGCCATGTCTTATCGACCACGATAATCGATCGAGGCTCCTATTCTCATAGCGTGACTTTGGTGATGGATGAGAAGGTCGAATGGGGCGATTATGAATTTGAATTCATTGAAGTGGTCACTCAAACCGAAGACTTAGAGGTCGGGGACGGTTACTTAGGCGCGATAATCAATATTTATCAAGATGGCGAGTTGATAGACACGGTTGAGCCAGGGGTGCTGAGGTTTGGCGGCAGCGCTCGGTCAGAGATTGCAAGATCGGTGATGTTACACGGCGACCTCGTAATCATCTTGGATGGAACTCAAGCGAAATCATTGATGGAAGGGAGTGACTTGGTAAGAGTAATGGTTTACGATTTGCCAGGAATACATTTGGTTTGGGCTGGCTGGGCCTTGATACTTATCGGAAGTCTAGCGATTTGGCGACCTAAACCGCGCCCGCTCGATTCATAAGGGGATGGTTGGTCGCCGGTTTGCCCCCCTAGGGGGTGTTAGGTGAGAAATCATGGAAGAAGGAACCATTGTCCACGTAGAGTACGACTTGTACAACGCAGAGTCCGGCGATTTGATCGAGACCACTCGTGAAGACGTCGCTAAAGAGCAAGATATGCATCGAGAGGGCCACTCCTACACTCCATTGGTCTGTGTTGTCGGATCCGGCCAACTTATTTCGGGCTTCGAAGACAGCCTATTGACTGCAAAAGCAGATGAGGATATCACTTGTGTAATCGCAGCAATAGATGCATATGGCGAGAAAGACTCCGATCAAATCGAGACTCTCTCAATCGATAAATTACTACGTCACGTCCGTGACCCAAAGTCGCTTTACATCGGGGGCCCGGTAACCATTGATGGCCGCACAGGAGTTCTATCTTACCTTGCAGCAGGCCGCGCTCGTATCGATTACAACCACCCCATGGCTGGTCGCAATCTCAAATACGATTACAAGATTGTTAAGGTAATCGAAGACAAATCCGAAAAGGTTGCAGCTCTATTAGAATCAAATACAGGCCACGAAGGCTTCGAGGTCACATTCGATGGTGATGACTTGAGCATTACCGTGCCACAAACTATGCTTTTCGATACCAATGCTGCAATGCAAAAATTCCGTGTCGTCACAGTTCTACGTGATGCAGTCAAGGCTGGCAAAGTTTCGTTTGTCGAGATTCACGAACCTCGTGTCGCAAGCGAAGAAGAGCATGTTCACGAAGAAGAGCATGTCCACGATGAAAATTGTAACCACGACAACGAAGAAGAGTGAGCCCAATCGGGGCAAGGCTCATCATCTGAAAGTAGGTGAGTCAACACCATGGACGATACCGAGTTCTCCAAGGTTGAGAATGGCTTGATGGTTTTTTTAGGCCTTCTAGCAACATTAATCTTGGCCGGTTTGATTTTTGCGCCTGAAACATTTTGGGATAATTTTCTTAAAATCTATGTTTGGGACCCGATAGTCAAAGATGCCGGGGTGAGCGGAGACGCAAGTTATTCTCTGGTCAACACCGGTCTTTACATTGGAGTGATGATCGCAGCAGTAGTTATTCTTCAAGCATTATTTCGCCGCTGGCAAATCCCTTGCGATGATCGGATGATTTGGGCTTTGATCGCTTGGGTAGCCCTCGCTCCGGTACTGAGAGTGTTGGAAGATGCGGATTTCTTCAACGATAGTACCGACATTTTTTTCATTTCACCTATAATCCATCTTCATCTTGCTTCTTGGTTGATTCTCTCTGGATTAATCGGTAAATTCTCTAAGGATAATTTGATGATGATCTCCTTGTTATTGGCGGCTTATACCTTCTTTACTGCTGCCTTGATACAACCTAATTGGGCAAATCATGAGATGGGAACCTTTTGGGCGATGGGGGGTAGCATATTGGGCGCTATTGCCATTGTATTGGTTGTTCACAACACCTCTGCTTGGGACTCAATTCCACGTTCAATGTTAGCCTTTTCAAGCGGGCTAATCGTGATGG
>CAUZVL010000067.1:0-5947 GCA_963583355.1 Candidatus Thalassarchaeaceae archaeon | reverse complement strand
GTGGTAAACTTCAGGCACTATTACTAACCCCTACTCGCGAATTGGCTAACCAAGTCGCAGAAGAGATGAATACAATTCAAGGCGATAACGGCTTAACTATCCTCACCGTTTACGGCGGGACTGATTTAGAAAAGCAAGCCCGTGAGTTAGCAAAAGGTGTCGACATAATCGTTGGTACGCCTGGAAGGGTAATGGATATGTGCGAACGGGGTCACATCGACCTTGGATTACCGAAACTGTTTGTTTTAGATGAGGCAGATAGAATGCTAGATATGGGATTCTTCCCCGACATCATGTGGGTTATCGAAAAAATGACCAACAGAACTCAAACACTTTTATTCTCAGCAACATTCCCTCAAGAAATTATCGATGCTGCCAACGAATTCATGAACGAACCTGAATTCGTTCTGACAAATACTGAAAAACTCGACATTCCCCCAATCGACCAACATAGTGTTCGAATTGGCAGAGCTAACAAGTTATGGGTTATCGGCCGATTACTTTGTCGAATGAACGATCAGGACCAGACCCTAATCTTTGCAAATACCAAGCGAATGGTCGACCTATTGGTTCAACGACTGAATAAGCACCGTTTCGACGCAGAAGGGTTGCACGGTGATTTAAATCAAAACCAGCGTGAAAAAATTATCGCTAAATTCCGTGAAGGCGGTTCGAAAATCGTCGTTGCTACCGATGTAGCAGCTCGTGGAATAGATGTCGATGGTATCACATTAGTAGTCAATTACGATGTACCTGACGATGTTGATAATTACGTTCACCGCATTGGTCGAACCGGTCGAATCGGTCGTAAAGGAGAGGCTTGGACTCTAGTTGGGCGGGACGACATTCCTCAACTCAACAAAATTATAGCAACCCATTCTCTCGAAATAACTGAATCAGAGGCACCTACTCTTCCAGAAGGAATCGAACGCGACCCAGTAAAACTTCAAGAGGACAACGGTGAAGCCGCAGATGTATTCGGAATGGTCCCAATCAAGGTCGAGACAACTTCTTTATCCAAACTTGGTCTTAGTGATCTTTTATTGGATTCACTCAAATGTACAGAGATTGCAATCGGAGATATTACTATCAACCATGACCATAGTGTCGTCGAAGTTCATAATCGTCACGCATCTTTAGCGGTCCGCGCTCTTAACAGCAAGAATCTTAGCGCATCGATTATCAACCAATAACCAAAGGTTTAATTGGACTTTTCTGACTCAATTAAATTAATTGAAGTCATTCTTCCTCGGTCTTGGGCGGATGTTTAATCGTTATTACCGTTGCAAATATTGTTACCAATCCAATTGAAACAAGTGACCAGGATTCGCCGATTGCATTATCCCATGCTTGTTGGCTATTTCCACAATCAGCCGAGACGATTTGATTAAAACTACAGGCGTCCACCTCGGCTTTTGCTTCGATAGCGACCGGGTCGAGCATGATATTTGCAGCAGCACCTGCGATTAGTAATAATGAAATCAAAATCAATATTTTATGAAGCATTTTCCACTCCTTTCTAAATGCGAATAACCATGATTTAGTTTCAGCTTCTGAAGCTCGTTGAATCGCTTTGCCAGCATTAACCCACTTAAACCACGCAAGCCACATTAGAAGTAGAACGACCATAAATCCCCATTTATAAACCGAGGTGTGGAAAGTCCACATGTCGGTCAAGCAAGCCGGGTCGTTTGGATTGCCAGTACAAGCATTCAATGCTAGCGGATAAAATGCCAAAAGCCGGGAGAGATTAAGGACATATACGATACCACACATCACCAATGCACTCTTTATTTTCAATCTTTGAGGCACACCATCGGTTAGAAGGATTAAGGTTGAAATGAAAACCATTTCATGAATCCCAGCACATTCATCGCTCACATATAAGGAAACTACATTGAATTGGCCAGGGAATACCGCATTGGTGAATTCAAGCTTGGTCAAGAAGCCATTATGATAGAGAAGTTCGCTTGTTCCACTCCCCCAAATCATCTCAGCTAAATGATGCCAAAGCCATGCTTCGCTGATCTGAATCGGTGCTAATGTATTGAGTGGTTGAGTCAAAAACCAGTAAAAAGCCTCGACCAATAATAACGCAGCCGGGATTTTGAGATATCTTAGCCCTAAATTTGAAACCTCAGCCCAAGAGAGGTCCTCTTTGACCGCACCATTACCTCCGGCCATATACTTGACTCACACGCCTCATTGATGAAGTCTCACTTGATAAGTAGGTTGAAATCGCACATACATTAGGATTGAATGTGGAGCCAACCCATCGCCTAGATGTTCTCGGCCATTATTGCCCGATCCCGATAAGTCAGGCTCGAAAATCCTTGTCCGGAATGATTTCGGGTCAGGTGTTAGAAGTTCTTGCAGATGACCCTGAAACCCTTCATGATATGCCGCTTTTACTGGATAGGCTCGGACATCGATTGGTCGATGTCCTAAAGCAGGCGGGCGAGTTCCGCTTCATTATCGAGGTGAACAGATGAGTATAGATGAGGTTCCAAGCACAGCCCGCCTACCCACATCGCACGGTGAATTCAAAATTCGAGTCTTCCACGAAGCATCGACCGGCTACGACCATGTCGCTCTCACCTTAGGCGACATGAAGGGGCCAGACCCTGTTCTGGTCAGAGTCCATTCGGAATGTTTGACCGGCGATGTATTCAGAAGCCTGCGCTGTGATTGTGGCCCCCAACTAGATGGGGCGCTAGAACAAATCGCAAAAAAGGGCTGGGGAGTTGTGCTTTACCTACGTCAAGAAGGCCGGGGAATTGGACTTCATGCAAAGATCCAAGCCTATCATCTCCAGGATAAAGGAGCAGATACTTTAGATGCTAATTTGATGCTTGGATTACCGGCTGATGCACGGGATTATAGAATTGCTAGCACGATGCTGAACTCACTAGGAGTTGCTAAGGTTTGCTTACTTTCGAATAATCCGGACAAGGTCAGTCAATTGGAATCTCATGGGATTATTGTTCACGAGAGGATGCCGCTTCTAGTCGGAGTTGGAGTGGATAATCGTGACTATTTACAGACAAAGGCAGATAAAATGGGTCACCAAATTAATTTCGGAAGTGAATGAAAATGGTAAAATTGACCGCAACATATGACGGAAACTTACGCTGCACCACAACACATGGACCATCGGGAGCAATTTTGGTCACCGATGCCCCAGTCGATAACCATGGAAAGGGTGAATCCTTTTCCCCGACAGATCTCTTAGCAGCCTCAATGCTCACCTGCATTATGACAATTGTCGCGATCAGGGCTGATTCAAAATCAATTTCAGTCGCTGGAATGACTGGACGAATCGAAAAAACCATGGCTCCCTCGCCCAGAAGGGTTTCAAAATTGGTTATCGTGATAAATTTGCCAGCAAAGATTGGAATCGAAGACCGTTCTTGGCTCATTCAAGAAGGCTGTGATTGTCCGATATGTGTCTCAATTTCTCAACAGATGGAATTAGACATTACCTTCCAATGAGGAATTGCATTATGAGCGATCATCAAGAACACTGGGACGATGCTTACCATGACAGCGATAATTCGATGTTAGGATGGTACCAATCTGAACATTCTGTCACCTTGAATTTGATCAAAGAGATTGGAAGATTTCAGTTGAATATCATCGATGTTGGCGCTGGCGTAAGCACTCTCTTTGACGATTTGATCAAAGGTGATAATGAGGTTAGTGTGCTAGATATTTCTCAACAAGCACTTAACAGATTGAAATCGAGGTATGGTGAAAAAATGAGTTATCACCATGGTGACCTTTGTGGAAAAATTGAGATCGGGCAATTTGATCTTTGGCACGATAGAGCAGTACTTCACTTTTTATTGGAGGAGGGACAACGGAGATCATATGTTGCTAATTTGAATGCGGCTATCCCCTCAGGAGGTCATGCCATCATTGAAACATTTTCACTTAGCGGCGAGAAACGCTGCTGTAATTTAGATCTTTATACTTATGATGAAAAAGTATTGGCTGAATTATTGGGTGATGAATGGCAATTAGTCAATCATGTCAACCATATACACATCAATCCATTTGGCGGAGAGAGGCCATATGTTTCGACACTTTTCAAGAGAATGTGATTATAGATAATAATCAGTTTGTAATTCCAATGAATTATCAACCGCATATTTGCTGAAATCTGTACAACCTTCTTCTCTTAGCACCGATTCATCGGTGTGAAACTCTCCGGATTTTTCATTTTCTCTGCTCATCAAAACATAAGCTGCATCGGCAACGATTTGAGTTGTTCTACTCCTTTGAGCCATTTCTTCACCACCGAGAGCTTCGTTATAGCGTACCGCTGCTGTATCGATTGTGGTCGCTGGCCATACCTTTGTGAATGAGAACCATTTGGGCGAACCATGGCTCACCTAACACTTCTGACCGCATCGGATGGAAAGAACATGGTTTTGGCCGAAAAATTCGCAGCCCAAGCAAGTTCTATGGGGCACACAACCGACATCGTTGACCTGATGGCATTGGAATGGCCGGTTTATTGCAATAAATTAGCAAAAGGTGGATTCAGACCTGAAGATGTTAAGGATGTGATGGCACGTATGGATGAAGGCGTAGGCTGGGTTTGTATCGCCCCTGAGTACAACGGTTCATTGCCATCGGCACTCAATAATACCATTGCCTGGATCTCAAAACAAGGCGATGATTTTCGAGCACTATTTAACAATCGTAAGGTTGGGCTTGCCACCCATTCCGGTGGTGGCGGTGATTATGTCATCATGGCGATGAGACAACAATTCGGCTATCTCGGTTGCAATGTGATCGGTCGAAGTGTGACCTCCAATTTTTCTAAAGAGGCAAATCCAGAAACCATCGAATCAATTCTTAATCAGCTTTGCGCTTGAACTAGTTTCCACTTGGGGGCTTCATGCCACGAGGTCGGAAAATAACCCATTTCATCTGTTTCAATATTTCGCGATAAAATCTGAAGCCAACTCCAATCGCCTTGAATGGGTGACGTAAGATGAATAGTGGATTACCCATTCCGATAAGAGGATAACGCAATTGGTCGATCATATTTGGTTCGATATATTCTTCGACTCCATATTTTGTTGGCCGTTTATCTTTCGGCATGTAATATGTACCAAAAATCATATCCCAATGCGGGATTACTGCGCCATAATTACTCCAAATAGCATCGGTTTCACTAGAGTGGTGCCAATGGTGCATTTCCGGCGTTCCAACGAATGGGTGAAGCCAACTCAAGCGGAATCTTACATTGGCGTGTAAGAATAACCCCAAGATGATTTGGATGATGGCAAAAAGGCCGGTGAGCTCGGTTGAAAACCCAGCAGCGATCAAGAAAAAGAATGCTGGGGCGATCAGAGTTCCATCGAATGGATGGGCTCTGAAACCACTAGCCCAATCGAGATGTTCAGTCGAGTGGTGAATAGCATGGAATTTCCAGCAAAATGGGATTTCATGGTAGAATCGGTGGGTCCAATAACCAATCAGATCGAATAGTAAAAATCCTATGACTGGCATTGCAATGGGAGGAATCATTGCAACCAATGGCCTAATCATCAATCCTGGGACCCACGCAAATGTAAACACCCCGACAAAAACTGCTGCAATCAATCCCGCTCCATTCAAAAAAGGGGAGGCTAATGCATAGCTGATATCCAATTTATAGAATGGCCTCCTCACCTTTTGCCCTTTGTGACGAGGAAATAATTTCTCTACAGGGACCACTAGAATGAATAGAACAAAAACCGCTCCTAAACCTTCAAACGAATAGTAAAGGGCGCCCCCTACTATGCTCAGGCTTAGCAATCGAATGATAGCTACCCCAATCCATCCTCTTTTAACCGGTTCTTCGGGTTGTGGTGAAACAAAATCCACCTTTTCGGCTGGAAGTGGTTCGAATGTAGTCACCTCTTCCATATTGGAACCTGTTTGTGTCCTGTTA
>CAUZVL010000066.1:0-6054 GCA_963583355.1 Candidatus Thalassarchaeaceae archaeon | reverse complement strand
GCATATCGTTGAAAGCGATTACAAAATAAGACCAGGTGCGGCGGTTAGAACCTTGATGGGAGATATTGAACCATTGGTTGCTCTTCAAGAAAAGCATGGGGTTCCAATCCAAGCAAGTGCGTTTTTGGGCACGTCTCCGATTCGCCAATTTACCGAAGGTTGGACTATGGATAAATTGCTTTCAACCATGGAAAAGGCGGTTGGATTTGCTGTTGAAAACGATGTTCCAGTCATGTTTGTAACCGAGGATACCACTAGGTCGAAACCTGAAGATGTTAAAAAAATCTACGACCGGGCGATGGAATTAGGCGTACGTCGCCTTTGTATTTGTGATACCTGTGGCCACGTCACTCCGAATGGAGTGAAACAATTACTATCATTTATCGATGAAGAGGTGATCAAGGATGGCGGGTATCAACGTCGAGACATCGAAGTCAATTGGCATGGACACCAAGACCGCGGATTGGGTGTTGCGAATAATCTCGCTGCCGTTGAAGCGGGCGCAGATGTAATTCATGGCACAGCTTTAGGTGTTGGCGAGAGGGCCGGAAATGCTCCAATCGACCAAACAATGGTTAATCTTTCATTGATGGGAGTAATTGAAAATGATCTTAGTTTGCTCGGGGATTATATGAAAAAGGCAAATGAATACATCAAAGTTCCACTTCCTCGAAATTATCCAGTCTTCGGTCAAGATGCTTTCGAAACCGGAACCGGTGTTCACGCTAGTGCAGTCATCAAAGCGATTCGTAAGGGCGATATGTGGCTTGCAGACCGTGTTTATTCAGGAGTCCCAGCTGGTGATTTTGGCATGGAACAAATCATCCGAATCGGACACATGTCGGGTAAATCCAATATTGTTTGGTGGTTGGAGCAAAACGAAATTCATGTTGAGGACGAATTGGTAGCACATTTATTCGAGGTTGCAAAAAGTCAGCCTCGGAATATGGAAGACGATGAAATATTCGCTCACATCGCCCAATATCACGCGCTGTGAAGGTTCAACTCTCTTCTTCCTCTTGCTCGGAGTCTTCGGTATTTACCTCGTTCCACTCAGCATCGACAGAACCGCCAGACCACTCACCTTCGACTTCGATTTCGACCAGTTCTACATCCTCTTCTCGCCATATAGGCTCTCCTTGACTGCCGTTGACGATTAGGCGGTCACGGTCATCGATTTGACCTCGGAGCAAATCCATGTGTTTTGAGACTGGGAGGAAATGACCGACTGGCATGCCAGCTGCGACGAATGGATTAGTTGCAGTACATATCATCAATCCATCTTCTGGTGCGACGATATCGACCGTCAAACCAGGGGTGCCTGGATCTGAAATAGTTGCGATGATATCTCCGCGTGAGACCACACTTCCAGGAGATACAAACATGTCGAGCAGGCCGCCTTCACCTGCTCTTAACCAAGTTGAACCAGCGGCTTTTAATCTGAATTTGGGCCGACTTGGATTATTTGGAATTACCTTCAACGATCTCAACACATTGAGACAACCATGTAAAGCAACTTTTACCGCGCTCTGGTCGAGCCAATTTGCACCTCCACCTTCGTAGGTGATCGTAGCGATGTCATTTTCGTTCGCGCAGCGCCTTAGGCTGCCTTTGGGAGGGCGACTATCGAGAACGATTTCGATTCCGAATGCTTTGGCTAATAAATGAGATTCAGGGTGGGTCAAATCCGCCCTTATCTGCGGCATATTTGATCGGCCTTGAGCGGCGCTGTGGAGATCGATTATAACATCCGAGCCTTCGATTAAATGTTTGTTAATAGTAACGGCAACCCTCGAGGTAGTATTGCCTTTGGGTCGGCCGGGGAATGCCCGATTGAGGTCTCTTCCATCGGGGAAATATCTCGATTTCATCCGATACCCCGGCAGATTTAGGACCGGCACGATTCGGACGGTACCCGCCATGGTCTTTGGGTCGAGAGCACCTCCCAATCCGGTGAAAGTATTGGATAAAAGGTTGGTACAAGCACTTGGGCCGGTCAATTCATCACCGTGAGTTCCACCGATTATTGTGATTACTGGCCCAGGCCTTAGCCCGTGAAAAACCGTGATTGGAATCGGCCATGGGTCGCCTAAATTAACATCTAATAACGGCATCATAACCGTTCTCATCTGGCCAACCTTAACCCGTTTCCGATAGAATCGAATGTCTTCCCATTTCGAACCACGATCCCATTCGTGCTTGGTTTCTGAACTATGCTGTTGTAATGCCTTAGCAATCGATTTACGGCGTGATTTTGGAAGTTCATGAGCGACCCTTACAGTACGCTTCTTCCGGGCCATGATATGCCCATCGTCAACATGGTCATCAAGGTGCTGGGTGAACACAATTGAAATCAACCCCTTAGTCATGGATTCATTTAATGGGACAAGGAGTACAACGAGAATTCGCCCCGGACTCGATCTGTTTTGGCTGTGGGCCAGCAAATGAAAAGGGATTGAGAATAGATTCAACCCGCAGTGAGGACGGTCTTGAACTATACTTCACCCCTTCAGACCAACATCAAGCATTCCCCGGGATGATCAATGGCGGCATTATTGGGACTTTATTGGATTGTCATGGGAATTGGACTGCAGCAGTCGCATTGATGGACCGACTCTTATTGGATGAACCACCGTGCACCGTTACCGCAACCTATACGGTAAAATTACGCCGGCCTACACCATTTGGCGAAGAACTTCACATCGTTGGAAAGGTCGAAGAAATTTCTGACGACAGAGCGTCCATCTCATTGACAATGACCGCAGCAGGTAAGGTTTGTGCGACCGGATCTGGTTTATTCGTAGCGGTAAAAGAAGGCCATCCTGCATATCACCGGTGGTCTTGAATGGCGAAGCCATCTGCGGTACAAATCACCTTACTCGATACCTTGAGAGAGTTCGTAATCGAGGTGATGACCGGAATGGACATTTGGAATAAGGACCAACTTACTTCCCTGATGTCTCTAGATTTGGGCGTCTTGAGAAAAAGTGCGACCCAACGCCACGGGGTCACGAGATGGAAACTTGGAATCCGCAATCCATCTAATGCTCAAGACGTAGAGGTAATCGATCTCCATCCTAGGCTGTTAACAGATGAGTGGCAAGCTTATTCGGCTTGGGTTTTACATCATGAATTCATCCATGCCTTAGGTTTTTTACCACATAACTCAACCTTCAGGGCGCTAGAAAAATTATGGCCATCTCAAAAATCAGGTGAATTAGGTCGGGTATTTACCGAGACATTACGTCGAGAAAGAGCATCTTGGCTCTGGATTTGTCCAAAATGTACGAAAGAATACCCAAGGCAGAAAAGAGGCCGAGGGAAATTCATTTGCAAGGCTTGTAAAGTCCCTCTTTTGGACAAACCCAACGATGGGTCGATGTGATTACCTCGTTCAATGTGTCATCGGCCATGGCGAGGATTCTGGTAGCGCTCTCGTTGCTGCTGCTATTCTTTTCGCCATTGGTTAGCGCCGGGCTAGATTCGAGTTCAGAGGGAGGGGAACTTTGGTTCTCTTGTGAGTCTGCTAATGAGTGTACTCTTACCCGTTTTCAGGTCGGTGAAGATGTAGTCTCAGGCACTATCACCCAAGCATCGCCATTCTCGCCGAGTCGAGTTCTGATCGAATTACCGATGTTCCCCGAACAAACCGAATTAGCTTTGATTCCGGATGTGATTGCAGAATTACAGATTGACCTGCGATATCAAGATGATTTTGCAGGATTGACCCGGCCTGATACCAAGGTGACAATCATCGTAGACCAGGTAATAACCGAGATTGAATTCGAAGGTGATCAAAACCCGACAGACGGGATGGATGGGGCCTATAGAGTGGAGGATGAACCTCTAAATCTAAATGGAGATCGTCTATTATGGCCCAATGAAAAAATCAAGGTTTTATTAGAATTTGATGTAGAGAGATCAGGTACTTGGGAATTACATCTTCGTGGGGCATCATTCATGAAACTCGAAATCATCTGGTCAGAGGATTTGAATTCGAGAGATATCGACGAGCCATCTTCAGATTCTTCACCGGTACAATCTGAATTCGATGTCAATCACAAGGGCGCTTTAGTCGAAGATGACCGAGATTGTTGGAGTTTTGAAATTCAAGAACATGAAGTGATGCGGGCAACCTTTTTCTGGGAGGTTGTCCCTGCTGAAATCGAACAATCACACGGCCAACCAGATTTGATTTTACCAGATAGACGCCTTGCCCCAACTCCAGAGTTAATATCTACTTCAAGCTCTGAGGAATTGCGGTTAACTTGGCAATGGCGAGCATTACCAACCGGCACACATACACTTTGTATCGGCGGTAAATTGAACGCTTTCCAGCCATATCAATGGTCCGGAATATTGGCGGTCGAAGGGATAGGGCCTACCGACCCGAGTCAGTTTGATGGTGATGCATCTTATCCCGCCGGTTTTTCTATAGCCGGGGATAAGTCACAAAAAGTGGAACTTAATGCTGCTGCAGGAAGTATGGTTTTGATATTATCGATTGCGATAATGATGGGATTGGCGATTGAAGTTAGGCAGGACAGCACTTCAAATCCGGTCAGGTACGGAATCCTTGTCCCGGGGGTATTAATTCTGTTAATTGGCGGAGTAATTTCACCGGTTTGGTCAATGGCAGGTGAGACTCAATCCTCAGACGAATTGAACTTTGACCAAATGGTCGACCAAAGACTCGACCAACTTTGGCATGCGTCCCACCCAGGGACGCCAGCCTCTTCCAGAGCTCTGCATGTCGGTTCGTCATTAGGCATATTAGAAGGTGACACCTTACGGCTAAGATTGGAGGTAGATGAGGCCTATCCTCTTGACGATGGCCGCTTCCAATTACATATTCCTGCATTGGATTCATTGGATATAGGGAAATTGGTATTTGCAAAAATTGCCGCCAAAGGTGGTGTGGATTCCGGAGGTGAATTATTGGATGATCACGCGGGAACATTTGCTTTACTGGCAGCAAGAACTTTGCTGATAGATTTAATATTGCTCGAAGGTTTGATGGTAGTCGATGAATTACCGGTTTCAAACGTTGTCCACATAAGGATGGATATGGTTTCATCTACCGGTTTGGGTATCGTTCAAGACCCGACTTGGGCTACCAAACCTGCCGATATTTCCGAGGGCAGATGGCGAGGTTTTCAAGATGAATTATACCCTTCATCCTTGGTCGTTTCACTTTGCACTAATTGTGGAGTTGATAAATTAGATATCTTGGTGAAATCAGATGGCGATATCAATTCGGAACGGATGGTTAGCAGTTCTGCGATTCAGCCGGTAACTCCTCTGGTTGGAAACCAAAACATTTGGGTAATGGTGGGGATTGGTCTCAGTCTAACTGCAATATGGTTGGAAAACAAACGTAGGGCTAAAGCAAAAAGGCTAGTTATGGAAATAGCCGCAAATAATCTATGGGATTGATTTTGCTCATTCACCGAAGAAATTGTCCAATGAACCTAGAAGCTTTTTCACATCATCGTCCATCTCACCAGAATCTAATGCTTTTGTGATCGCCTCGCGCTTTTTCTTGGATAGGCCAGCCGATTTTGCTGCCTTGTCAATCATCTCCGATTCTTCTTCGGTTACCTTGCCATCCGCAAGAGCGGAGCGAATAGCCCCGGCGACCGCTAAGGTCGCCGCATCTTCATCGCTGATTCCCAAAGCAGTTTGAATAGTTTTCAATTCTGCCAATTCATCGTCTGATAAAACCCCGTCCTTGAATGCGGTCTCATATTCTTTGACTAAAAATTCGGTATATGCTGAAGGATTTAGAATAACATCTCTGATCAATCCATGGTCGATACTGCCTTGGCGAGAACCGAGTTCGAGCATAACGATAGACTTGCGGATCTCCTTGATAGCCATGTCCTTTAATCCGTGAGCAGCCCACATCAATCCTGCGACTGCAACCGAGGCTGCGAACCAACGCATGACATCTGGGTCGACCAAATCTCCCGGCGCGATCAATTGAAAAATACCGATAATCGACATGATGGAACCACAGATTACCTCAAACCAATCGTTCAAATCTGGCTCATC
>CAUZVL010000065.1:0-6075 GCA_963583355.1 Candidatus Thalassarchaeaceae archaeon | reverse complement strand
CAGATTTAATAATATGTCTCGGCGGACATCGAGGCCAACCAAATCGCTCAGAGCCAATGGTCCCATTGGATGTTTGTAACCCAACACCATTGCGGTATCGATATCTTTTGCAGATGCAACGCCGTCTGCAAGCATCTTAATCGCTTCGTTTCCGAGAACTACTCCCAGCCTAGATGTTGCAAATCCAGGAACGTCCTTTACCAAAATTGTGGTTTTACCCATTGTTTTACCAACCGCTTTAGCAATCGTAATCGTCCGTTCAGAGCAATCATCGTGCTCAACTAATTCTAGTAATTTCATTATTGGGACCGGATTAAAGAAATGCATTCCAATGACATTCTCTGGTCTGCCAGATGCTTGAGCGATATCTTTTATTGAAAGAGATGAGGTATTGGTACCCAGAATACAACTTTCCTTGGTCAACTTGCCGAGATCTGCGAAGATTGAATGTTTGAGAGCAGGGATTTCAGGCACAGCTTCGATGACCAAATCGACCTCTGAAACCGCCTGAGCCATTTCACTATGAAAAGATAATTTTGAGTTCCAAAGTTCTTTTTGTTCAGGAGTTGTTTTTCCCCGAGCAATGCCTTTTTCCCAAAATGCATCGATTGCATTTCTTCCGCGCTCGAGCCCTTCAGGAAATGGGTCGAAAAGATTTGTTTTCCAACCAGCTTGAGCACAGACCTGTGCTATACCCGCACCCATGGTTCCAGCACCGATTACCGCAACGGATTGAATCTCCATATGGTGGGCCAAGAGCATCTGGTTCATGACGATTCCTTGGATTGGGCATACGATACTCCGCCTACGATTAGGGCAAAGGAGACCAAAAGTGAGAAACTAAGTTGTTCATCGATCATCAACCAACCTGAAATTATTCCAAATATCGGCACCAAATAAACATAGAGAGCGGCTCTTGATGCGCCGATTACTTTGATTCCGTTAGCGAACCAAACATATGATAGAACCGTGGATAGAATCGCCAAGAATACGATTCCATACCACGCGTCGGCCGACGGATTAGAAAATCCTAAATGCCACATCTCCCATAACGCCGCAGGTGTTTGAATCAATAATCCGACCAAACTGGCCCAAACCGTAAGATTGAGCGGTGAAAGTGGGTCGGTGGGGTGGCTCATCGCCTTTTTCATCAAAATGCTCGCACCAGCCCATGATATCGCCGATAGAGCGATCATGGTATTGCCCCAGATTCTTTGTTCAAACGGGATCTGAATATTTGGCGAATACAGAAATAAAACTATGACTCCACCCAAGGCAAATACCAAGCCAATACCGAGGCGTTTATCCATTTTTTCTCCCAAGAAGGGGATCGCCAATAATGCTGTAAAGATTGGATTAAATGTTATTACGAGCGATGCATCACCGGCCGCGGTGTACTTCATCCCATATATGAAGAAAAATTGGTAAATAAATGTCGATAAAAATCCAATCCAACAAATCAATTTCCAATGTGTTTTAGCCGGAATTGTCCATCGGCCAGTCAATCTCAAAAAAACCAAAAAGAATGCAACTGCGATGATGTATCTAATCCAACCTGCAGTAAATGGCGGGACATCTGCTGCTACAACTCTACCTGCGACCCAACTTATACCCCAAATTATTGCGACAACCAATAATTTGGCATGAGTGCCCCCGTTCTTCACTTGAACCGCTCCAGCGCAATTTGCAGAACTCGAGATCTTGGCAACCCGATCTCTGCCATTCCTGTTGCAGGTGCGTGGACCTTTAATCCTTCAATGCGGGTAATATAGAGCCCGTACGATGCGATATCATTCGGTAGATAAGGAGTAGGGATTCCCATCCGGTCAAGGGTTGAACATGCTTTGGCCGAATATATTGGATATACCTTTGATATGAAATGAAGCCAGGCCGAGACTCGAGTCGCATCTACCTCTTCCAATGTCAATAAATGCTCGAGCAAACCTACATCTGGGTACTTTACCGTCCCCAAAGCCATCGTCACTTCTATAACGATGTCTTCTGGCCAAACATATGGTGTATAATCACTCCATTCATCGGCAATTCTGAGACTTTCCAAAATTTCGCCATTTTTAATCGTAAATAACGCAATTTGATAGTGCTCATCCTCATATAAATCCGAAACGAGCGAAGGTAACTCGAGGTAAAACCGTTCCAATTCGATCTCATCTACACCGTAAAGTGAGACCGGAATCAAATAAATCACCCTCAAGCGGTAATGCCGCCAATTCCGCTAGCGACTTGGCGAGGGGTGAGAGGTTTGTCTTCGACCCATTGCTGTTTGAATAATTCCTTGAGGTCTTCTTCATCTTGTGGAGTTGGCAATACAATCGCGAGATAAGCTTGGTATTCTGCGTCGCTTCCTTCGAATAATTCTCCTTTAGTGGTACAATTCTTTCCACCAAAATTACCGATTTCACGGTTGAAATTCTCATGAGGTACCTCTAATACAAAACCGAGGCCCTCGGGTAAGTTCCCATTGAGTTTTTCAACTTCTTTGACGATTTCGTCGTGATAATGACCACGGCTTTCCTCGTTTAGGACCTCTTTGTCGACCTCGATATTGGCTTTTTGTTTTATTCGCTCATCCCAGCGACCTTTTACGCCCCAAACATATGCCCAATGAGCGCTAGTCGAGGAATCGGTTCCAAAGAGGTCATGGGCGGTAGCAGCCCACTTGTTGATGTATCTTTGAAGCATATCCAAAGGAATCACTCCAGCCTTGATAATTCGTCGCAGACCGTTAGAGCCAGTTCCTAAGTGGAAGGATTCCTCTTTGAGCATTGGACCCATAGATGCTGCCAATGGCTTGAAAGCCGAAGTGGATAACATTCCTAGCTGGAATTTGCCATCTCGGTCAACGAACATAGTGTAGCAGAAAAAGTCGAGCCAATGAGGCATTGGTCGGTTGAAAGCCCCTAATAGTCTGTCACCCTCTTGGGCATTTCTCTCCAATAGTTTTTGAGCTTCACGACGGCCTTGTTGACCAAAATAAGTCATCAATACATACGCCATTTGCCAGCCGTGGCGTTGCTCTTCTGCCATGATTCGAGCCGCTGCATATCGGTCATAATCGGTTGGAGCGCTTGCCAATAGATGGCGCTGTTGCTCGACCGATGCAAATTCTGTATCGCCCTGTACGGTGATCATAGAAATCAGCGCATCCCGAATATTTTGGTGCGGAACTTGAAGTGCACGTTCCCACTTTGCTTTGCCAGTATAATCTCCGAATTCGATAACATCGCCAGCACGGTCCCAATCAAATAGGATCGAGAGGTTGAAATCACCAAGCCATTCACGGTCGAAACCAACACGGTCTTGCCATTCGCCAAAGTTTGCCATCCAGTCATCCCAAGTCTTGGGTAGTTCTGCCATGGTCTAGGGTAGAGTGCATCAAATATGTCATCTTTGCGAACATGTTCGTGCGAACATGTCCCATTATGGGCTTCTTTTCCGTATTTCATCAGAAAAAGAATGCATTATTGTACTTTCAATTCGCTGAAATTGCGCAGAGAGTGTCGATTTTGAAATATTCAATAATCCAGCGAGCTCTGTTAATGTAATCCTTCTTTTTGAATCGTAGAATCCTTCTTGTAAGGCTAAATCAAAAACTTCTCTTTGGCGAATTGTCAGTAGTCTAGCGCTTGCCGCTCTGGTTGAAACCAAACGGTGAGGAATCCTATCTTGTTTGAATAAATTAATCAATGTTCTACTTTTTTCCCTACTGCATTCAATGGTCCAAGCGACCCAACCATCTCTGACTTCAAAAGGGGTATGAGGAATCACTCCGACATCACGGAGCTGTTTGAGGAACCCCCCTCCGCCTGCGCTGATATCAACTGCGAACCGATTAGAATCCATTTTTCTGAATTCTTCTATGCCATCATGATTAGTTATAGTCGAAGATATATCTTCAGTAGCGCTTGCTCGAGCAGAACCTCTCCCTTTGCCCAATGCCATATGCTCTTCAATTCTCAATATTGCCGCTGGATGACTACGAGTGACATCACCAGCCCAATGACCCTCAGGCAATCGAACCTCGATTCGCATTTGGTGGTCTGGCATCGTTTTTGGGATAGGCCATTGATAATTCAATGTGTCCCGAATTCGGTCAGATTTTATGGCTGCGGTCATGGCGACTAACCTTGCCGGTTTTCACATCGATTAATTCTGCAAATGTTTGAATTTCGTTTTCTCCGACGATAACTCCGGGGAGGTATCCATCGCAAACCCCAGATGCTACGAAAATGGCATCGTCCGAACTGCAAAGATCATTTGCGGTCCATAATCTCTCGAGATCATCATCGACCATTTTCTCGGCTCGCCTTTCCTCTTCAACCGAACGAAAAACCAAACGCCCCTCAAATACACCACCGATTCCTCGTAATGCTGTTGCTGAGATAACCCCTTCTGGCGCAGCTCCTATTCCCATGAGTATATCGAATGGTCCATCGGAACGAGCAGCCCATATAGCTGCGGAAACATCTCCATCACCCATCAGGCTCAAATCAGCGCCAGCGGTGCGAATTTCTTTGAAAAGTTGAGCGTGCCTCTCTCGATCTAATGCTACGACTCTGACTTCAGAAATTGGTTTGTCGAGAACCGATGCTGCCTGTTCCAAATTATATGCGACATCGCCATCCAAACTAATATGACCTGCTAGTTCGGGTCCAGCCGCTATTTTGTCCATGTAACAATCGGGTGCGTGTAAAAGTGCTCCGCGAGGTGCTGCAGCCAAAACCGCAATCGAATTAGGGGTATTATCAGCACAATTATTCGTGCATTCAAGTGGGTCTACAGCAATATCGATTTTCAAAGCCCCTTCGAATCCAACCTTATTGCCTAATTCTTCACCGATGTATAGCATCGGAGCCTCATCTCTCTCGCCTTCACCAATTGCCACTCGGCCATCGAATGGAACTTTGTCGAAGGTTGCTCGCATCGCTTCGACCGCAGCTGCATCAGCCGCGTTTTTGTCGCCTAATCCACGCCATGCTGCAGAAGCGATTGCGGCTTGGTCAACCGCTTCTAAGAAGTGGTGTGCAAGGTCTGCTGTATGGGCCATGTCTTGGGGCAGATGCACACCCTCCATGAATCAAACGGATGATTTGCCTTTGAATTTGCTGATAACGACAATGTCAGAAATTCTGGTTTCGGGGTATTGGCCCTCGGCGTCTTTTTCAAGAGATTTTACCATGTCGAGAGCACAGAGCAAACCGGCTGCAACCCCGGTGAGAGCTTCCATTTCGATTCCGGTTTTGTAATGAGCCGATACTGTGACTGTGCATCTAAGCGCTAGGTCTTCCCACGACCATTCAACCTTGGACCCTTCGAGGGGAATAGGATGGCAGTGAGGGATTATACGTGGTGTTTCTTTTACCGCTTGAATAGCCGCTACCGTCGATGCTTCTATCACATCACCTTTCTTGATCTTCTTGCCAATGATTGCCTCTTTGGAGGATTCTGAGAGATGGAGAACCCCGGTTGCAGTCGCTCTGCGTTCTACGATTGGTTTGGAGCCAATCTCGATAATTCCTTGAATACTTTTTTTCATTTAATCAACCCAATCCGGCTTTCCAGGCTTCTCCAGATGATTTTACTTCTTTCTTCCAAATAGGCGCTTGGCGTTTTAATTCATCGATTAGCCATTGACAACCCTCGAATGCTTCCTTTCGGTGCGGGCTTGCAACGTGAATCGCAACGATATTTTCTCCTGGTCCAACCTTTCCGGTCCGATGAGCCATGGCTACCGAATGAAGGCTGAATTTATCGATTGATTTGATTGCTAAGCCCTCTAAAACTGGAGTAAGTTGGTTTTTCCAAGCATCAAATTCGAGCCTGATGACCTCTTCACCTTGGTCGTAACCTCTAGTAATTCCTATGAACGAGACAATTGCTCCACAACCATCGGTGTTGAGTTTTGATAAGAGAGCGTTCGAATCCAACTCTTCATCGGCTTGGCCAATGTAGATTTTCTGCTCCATGATTGGGCCCAGCATCGCCGCATCCTTGAAACCATCCTTGTGTATGTGCCTGTCATGGCAGCGGTCGGCCCAATCCATATTATGGGAGCGG
>CAUZVL010000064.1:0-6103 GCA_963583355.1 Candidatus Thalassarchaeaceae archaeon | reverse complement strand
TGGAGTTAATCTCCACCCCTTTCAAAACCCATGCGAACACCATCGTTTGGATGGGTACCGACTAAAACACCCGCATTTGGATGGGTTTTTCATGGGTTAATTATTCAGGAATACCAATCTTGTAATCATCCCACCATACCTCAAGTGTTTGGTCCATTTCATTCAATCCACACATTACCGCACCACTCGTGTATAGTTTCATTGTATTGACCACACTAAACCCGTCAGGGCTTGGGTCCGAAGGCGCGTGTGTCCAATCTGTGATATTTGCAACCTCATATTCAACACCATCAATAGTAGCATGAACTATTGCCCTTCCATTCAGCTGATCACCTTCGATGATTGTCACATCCAATGTGAACCATGAGCCAATGGGAACTTCGACATCGGATATGATTTCTTCGGGCCAAACTGAATCCCAATCGCTGCTCCCATCATCTTGTTTGTCCGCCTTCATTCCAAAATAAAATGGCGTTCCACTCGCATTATTTGGTTTGACCAAATTTAGAGTAACTCGGAACGAATACTCTTCACTGGGTTGATTATTCCAGAATTCTCCAATCGTCATCCAGTTGAAATCGTATTCTGAATCGACTAGCGTTTGGAAACTGTCTCCCAAGCGAATTTTCACTTGATATTGGAGTGAATGGAGTTCAGAATTATTCTTCAACACATGCTGAATTCTTGCTTTTCGTGCCCCTTTCTCTTCGCCATTGCAAGCAATATCATCAGAATCTGAAATATTTTCTGCGGGTTCAACAATCCACATGTGCATGGCTTGATTATTTGAATCATCAGGATCTTGGACGATGTCAATACCTCTTTGACTTCTATCCCCTCCTCCAAAGCAAAATAGCGAATCACCAAAAGGTGTGTTTTCCAAATCTTGTTCCCAATCGCCATTATTGTCAACAGAATAATCGATTCCTCTCATATCATCTGTGCAGGGTGCACTTGTATTTTCAGTAAAGACATGAATAGAATCACTCTCAAATCCTGAATTGAAGATGATATTGAAACTATCTTCTTCGCGAACATCATCTGATTTTGTGTTGCCAAAGCATCCCGAACTAATCATCAATAGCGAAATAATAGTTGGGAATAGGACACGTCTATTCATGATTGAAGCCACTAAGTCTAACTTGATTAAATTGGTGGTGAATAAAGGGTTGGGTTCCAACAGGCCCACTTTAAGGGATAGTTCTCGTTTTGATGTCGGCATAGAGTTCATGTGCTCATGCCCATAGGGGGCATTCATGGCGTCAGTTGATTCACGGGCTGATTCGGAGAGAGATGAATCCGAAGTCGTCGAGAAAAAGCCGGTCGATAAGATTGCTAAAGAGTTAGCATCGATTCGAAAACGCCGTACTATGGACACAGGTGCCAAATTCCCAGCCGCAATTGAAGACTGGGTTTTGCTGGTAGGTATCGCCTATGGCGGCATTTACATGTTGGTGATCTTTGCAATGACGACCGGAGTTTTCGGCGAATCAACCGCAATGGACCATTATGCTAGCGGAACCGTCCTCGATATCGGTGGCCAATGTGAGGAGGTTTCTGAAAAGCCTTGGATCCACGCTTTCCCCGATAACGATCTTGAATCCATAAAGGTCGCTGGGCATAATTTGGCCGAGGGCCATACCGTCCTCAATTGGACAGTAACAGGGGTTGGAAATACCAGTTCACCTGAGGTGTCTAGTGGCAGTATTCTCAGCCATCAAACCAAAGTGGATTTCTCTGAATGGGATGAAGGAGAATATAAATTAAAGGTTTTCATCGATATTTATAATGATACAAACCTCTCGACTGCAGATCATGTCGACGGTGGAGAACGTATCAATAAAACCATCTTATTCGAGGTTGCCTTAACCGAAAGTGGGCTATCATTCCTACCTGGAATCGATGGAGAAATCACCCGAGAAGCACGCATTATCGATGATGGTGCGCGCTCGTGTTGGTCGGTTCAAGATTTAGGTAACTGGGGCTTTGTTCTGATGGGAGCCGAATTGGGAGGCGGCCGTGAAACCGCAATGCTAACCGGTGGAGCAGCAGGTATTCCAGCTTGGTGGATGGCTTTTGTTTCGCTATCCTTATCGGCGATTTCTCTTTTGCTCGCTTATCCAGTTATGTACAAATTATATCATCAGGATTCTGACGATATGCTCTCCAGAACCCATATCAGAAAAGTAGTAGCAGATGTAATCGCAAATGCTGAGTCAAAATTACACATCGATATGGATTGGGATTTGTATAAAATCGAAGTTCGAGATCTTTCGATAGATATCATGATTCCATACCATAATACCGATGGAACCATGTTGGACACCAGCGATATCCGCTCAGAATTATTACGGGAAATCCTCTCTGAATTTGCCATGTTCCGAGTATTCAAACCAGTCCAACTAACCGTTAGGAGTATCGGTGATAACCAAGCGATCGATTTCGAGACCGGTGTAGGAGTAGGCTCGGGAATGGTGGAGGAAGAACAAATTCATCAAGACCAAGATTATACTGCTTTCTTCAGGGATTTACATATGTTATCCAAGGTTGAAGATGAAGTGCGTGAATCTGTGAAGGGATACTTCCGCTCAAAGCCTGATTTGCTTTTGCAGATGGCTACGGTAACCAGTGAGGATTCAATTATATTCGTCAGGGTTGCCTACAAGCCTAACCAAAGGTTGGCTTTCTTTAGATTCAAGGACTCAACCCATGATATCGAGACTTCCCTACGCGCATATATCTCCCGAGAAAACCCCGAATTGGTCGGTTCTCAAGAATTGATAGTCAAGGGTAGAAACCTCGTCTCAACCCTCGCTGACCGTTCAGGAGCCGGAAGGGTCGAAACCCTATCAACCAAAGGCGGCCAAGATGACCGAGTTGCTGCGGTCGCAAAGCAAGATGGGCTTGGTGGAAGGGTATTACAAACCAAATTATTCGGAAATATTCTTTCAACCGTAGAATATACCGCTAATGAAAAGCGAGAGATGATCAATAAATGGGGATTCTGGGGCTTGATCGTATTCGTTTGGATTCCGTTCATGGCATCCGGGGTTTTGGTCGGTGCTATGCTCGGATTATTGAGTCGAATGAACTTCATGCGGGTATTGTGGGCTACATTCGCCGGCGGCGCTGCTGCCTCATTGACTTGGGCCTATACCGCTGAAGGAATCGTTACCGTCATGCACAAGTACAAACTCGAAGCGGCGATTCCAATCGCCATTATTGCGTTTATAGGGATGGCTTTCCTTCATATGCGTTCGACCAAAAACCGTCGCCAAACCGAATTATTCGAAGATACTCTATTGGATTCATTCCACGCCGATATCAAAGAAAAATACGGCAGCGAATGAGGTGTATTACGGTGGTTGGAGACGCAGCTACATTTGGAATACTTACCGTTTCTGACCGGGCTCATTCAGGAGAATACCAAGACGAGGGTGGCCCTGCTATTCTCGAGTTTTTTGAGCAAGCGATTGCGAGTGAATGGCGAGCACATTGCATCATCGTCCCAGATGAGCAAGACCTCATCGAAGAAGCATTGACCTCAATGGTCGATGACTTGGATTGTGATGTAGTCGTTACAACCGGTGGCACCGGTCCAGCACCACGAGATATTACCCCCGAAGCAACTATCGCGATATGTGAACGAATCATGCCAGGATTTGGTGAACAGATGCGAGCTATTTCCTTAGCTTTTGTACCAACCGCAATTCTATCTCGGCAAGTTGGCGGTATTCGTGGTAAATCCTTGATTTTCAATCTTCCAGGCCGTCCAAAAGCAATACGCGAAACCATCGACGAAATATGGAAAGCAGTTCCATATTGTGTTGATCTAATCAACGGCCCATATATCGACATGAAGGACGATATATGTGATGCATTCAGGCCTAAAAATGCCCGGAGAAGGTGAATAAGATATGAGCGGAAATATTCTGATAACCGGTGCTAAGATGGTTTTACCATCCGGAATCGAACAAGGAGACTTGAGAATTGAGAATGGAATCATCTCCGAGATTCTAATCGGCGGGGGACTCGTCCCAAAAGTCGACGAAATAGTCAAAGATGGCGAAGGCCTCCACCTAATGCCAGGAGGGATTGACCCTCAGGTTCACTTTCGTGAGCCTGGTCAAGAGTTCAAGGAAGACTTGGAAAGCGGTTCTCTAGCCGCTGCAAGCGGCGGCATAACCAGTTTTCTCGATATGCCGAATAATAATCCAGCGGCGACCACATTGGATTCGATGATGGCTAAAATGGATTTGGCCTCAAAAAAATGCATCACAAATTATGGATTTTTCATCGGCGCAACCCCTACCAATCTCGCTGAATTACAAAAGGCGGTTGGGAAACCCGGCCAAGGCATAGCAACCCCCGGAATCTGCGGTATCAAGATATTCATGGGCTCTTCAACCGGTGACCTTTTGGTTCATGAGGAGGAGCATTTAGAAAATATTTTCAGCAATACAGGCGGATTGATCGCGGTTCATGCCGAGGATGAAAATCGCTTGAATCAAAGATTTGAATCGATGAAGCATCGTACCGACATCGCTGCACACGCCGAGTGGCGAGACGATATTACCGCATTGAATGCGACCAAATTAGCGGTTGGGTTCTCTCGAACAACCGGCCATCGATTGCACATATTACATTTGACCAGCGCAGCAGAAGCTGACTTTCTCGCAACTTTATCGGTTGAAGAAAGAATTCAAATAACCACAGAGACATTGCCCCAACATTTGACATTCGATCAACACGATGTCGAACGAGAAGGTGTTAGACTCAAGATGAACCCTCCAATCAGATATAGTAAAGATCGCGAAACTCTTTGGGATAGGCTTCTAGATGGAACCATTGTCTGTATTGCGACCGATCACGCCCCTCATCTGCTCGATGACAAGGCCAAGGGTTGGCCAGAAGCGCCATCTGGAATGCCAGGGGTAGAAACCTCACTTCCGGTAATGCTTACTCATGCAAGAGATGGAAAATGTACAATCGAACAAGTTGTTGCTTGGATGAGCACAAATGTTGCACATGCTTATCAGATGGTTGGCAAAGGAGCGCTCAAAATTGGTTTTGACGGCGATGTAATAATAGTCGACATGAACAAGGAAATCGTGGTAGATGATGCAAATTCATGGACTAAAGTCGGATGGAATCCCTTCCATGGCAAATCTCTCATCGGCTGGCCGATAATAACAATAATTTCAGGAATTCCGATATTTTCTCGTGAAGATTCGGACAAAGGCCGGGCTCTGGTAAGCCCCGGAGGAGCCGGTAAACCGCTCGTCATGATGCCTTGGAATTGAATTCCCGACAAAGAATTGATATAATCTCCACCAAGTTCTTAACCTGTATTGTCCTCTGCCCCAATGAGGAAACACTATGAGTGAACTTGAAGAAAAACTTGGCGCGGGATATCAACAAATTGTAATAGGTCTGGTAATCTTTGTCGCAGGCGCCCTTTGGGGAGGCCTTTCGGCCGGAGAAGGAATGACGGCAGAAAATGTCTATTGGCCAGCAGTTGTAATGCTATCTGGTGCAATGATGACCCTATTGGGTACCACATTTGGAACCGATCATGAAGATGACCGTTCAAATGATCTAAATGATGCTATGTCGGAGTTGACCACAATGCTAACTGACCTGCAAGACAAGGTTATGGGCGGTGGCGGCGATGCAGCACCAGTTGAAGAAGTGTCATCCGATGACGCTGAAGAAGACGAATGAAATCAAAGGCCGTAAAGCCTTGAATATTTCTCTTCTACATAATTGACGAAAGCATCAGGACTCGGTGCGCGACCTGTCGCCTGTTTAATCAGATCCGATGGGCTGAGCAATGAGCCTTGGGTGTGGATTTTCCCACCTAGCCATTCGAGCATTGGCGACCAATCACCAGATTTTATTATTTTATCGATCGAACCTAGATCTTGAGCCATCGATTCAAGCAACTGAGCTGAATAGAGATTTCCGAGCGTATAGGTTGGGAAGTAACCGAATGCACCCATCGACCAATGGATGTCTTGTAAACAACCTAAATCATCAGATGGAACATCTAATCCAAACCAATCGGAAAACATTTGATTCCAAACTTGAGGGATATCCTCGA
>CAUZVL010000063.1:0-6161 GCA_963583355.1 Candidatus Thalassarchaeaceae archaeon | reverse complement strand
AAGTTCGGTATTGATCATCAAGATAAGGGTTCCAAACTCTGGGGGAATATTTGGATCTTCGTAAAGTTCCTCGAGTTTATTTTGGGTGATTGCAATTCTTACATCCATCTGCTTACCCTTGTTTAGCAGCCATTGAGTGCAAGCATCTTTGGCCCCCTTGCGGATATTCCTTGGAACTTTAGGGTCATCAATTTGATTGATAACGGTCGAAATCTGGATTAACTTGGTTTCTAGGTCGGACATTTTTCTCACCCACACAAAAGCCTCGTGCAAGATGTGCTCAAGTGGGCCTCCTTTAAGTTGATTGCCGACACCGGCTAGGCATGGAATCAGCTCAAATCATTGCATGGACCAGATTCAGCGTCCTGCTCCTTGCACTGGGAATAGCGGCTTGGCTCGACCATAAGGATCGAAGAGTCCCTAATGAATTCTGGATAACCTGGTCGAAACCAGCGATTTTTCTCTGGGCTGTTGACCTGATGAATCAAGATGCTGAATGGTACATCTTTGCTACGGCAGCCGGTGTCGTCGCCTATGCTTCAATCGCAGTAATCGGTAAACCAAGTTTGAATGACATCTTCAAGGGTAAGTTTCTGGACATCTCGGTTTGCCTATGGTATCTGCTTGGATTAGTTGGAATCGTTCAAGGTGCGCTGATTCATGGTTCGGAACAACCTTTCGATATAATATACAAATATGGTGATACTCAATCGATACTATGGTGGTCGACAATATTGGTAATTTTACCGATTTTCTTGGTAGACATGGCTTGGAGATTTAGATTGATTCACGGTGGTGCGGATTCCAAGAGCCTGATGTGGATTGCAATATTGCTTCCATCTTGGTCAGCGGTGCCGGTCATTTATCCTGATTCATTAAATGAAGCAATCTTTGCTTTGCCTCCAGCGATAGCAATCTTGATTTGGGGTGGTGCAGCCTTCCTTTTGTTGCCATTTATATTGATGTTTCGCAATATCAAGGATGGTAATTTCAACCTACGATTATTCTGGCATGCTGAGATGATGGACATCGATACGATCGCCAATAGGCATGTTTGGTTGTTGACCAGCCTGATTGAAATGCCTGATGGCGAGAAGAAAATCTACCATCGAACAAAAGCTCCAAGTCGAACACCAAGTGCTGAACAACTGCAAATTTCGATACAAGAACTCAAGGACTTGGGGGTTCAACGGGTTTGGATTACCCGTAAATTCCCGCTACTTTTGTTTTTATGGCCGGCCCTAATTCCGTTAATTTTAGTAGGTGAGCCGATGGTGTTTATTTTGCCACTACTCGGCATTTGAGACTAATTCTCAAAGTGAATTACAATCATGCGCCTTTGCGCTCTACATTCTTAGGTCGCAATCCCTTGTAAGAGCACTTGCGACACTTTGCAGCGCGGAATGCATTGCGTGCATTGCACTTCATGCATATTTTGACGTGAAGTAAGCGTGCTTCAGCCTCTGGGAATCTAGCCATGTTGCCTGCGACCTACTTCCTCTATTTAACCCAATCCAGCCGAAAGCAGTCCAACTGTTTCAAGGACTAGGTCCTCTTGGTCGAGCCGTGCGCATTACTCGTTTACCTGGGATTCACCACGATGCAAATGCGGTCATCATGGTTGGATCGGAATCTTCTATAATGGTAGATACCGGTACAACTTGGTATCAGATATTACAACTTGAGCGTTTAGCAGGCCATTTGGGCTCAATTAAATTGGAAAGAATTTTATTGACCAGCAGAAGATTTCCATTTTGCGGTGCAGCGGGTCACATTTCAGAAACACATGACAATGTCCCAATCCACATTCACCCTTCGGCAATTTCTGCTATGGATACCGGGGACTTTTTCACTACTTGGGCCAATCGTTACGACTCTGATATGCCTTCTACAAAATGTGAGCCGGTGGTTCAGGGCGAGACCTTTGAAATGGGAGATGGTGTGATAACCGCACTTTCTTTACCAGGGCATACCCCGGATGGGATGGGTTATTTTGAATCACAACGAGGGGTATTAGTCGCTGGCTCGGTATTACCCCGGGCAGACTCTCCATCTCGCTGGGACATGCCAGGGGGATGTTTGACGGAGATGATAGATTCGTTAAAAATAATTCATGATTTAAGTTGTGAGAGCATTGTTCCAGCTCGCGGACCGACGATAAAAGGGCGGGATCACATCGATGATATTCTAAACCGTCATCTTGAGTTTTTTGAAGAGATCTTCGAGCAAAGTGGCAAGGTCCCTCGCTCTTGGCCTCGTCCAGCACGAACCGCATATTTTCTTACCCCTCCCGACCCCTGGCCTTTGGATGAGATCGAATTTTCACGCAAGAGCAAGTGAGGGTTGAATACTCGATGTGTCAAATGTAGTAGATTGCCCGGTCCAATCGAGAATTTTTCTTTCCCAGCCTTGTTGGATATGCAATGATTGGCCGACCACTCGAATCGCTGAAGCCGGGCCGTCCAATTGGAATAGCCTGACCGTGCGTCCTGGTACATCAGGTCCCACCATGTGGATGCCGCCATCCTCGCACCCAGCGAGGATACTTTCACCACTCATCGAACAAGAGCATAAGGATCTAATCGTGGAGTCACTTACTACAAATTTATCGACCACTTCCATTCGAGCTAATGATATCACATTAACAGCGCCGTTGATATCGCCTACGACTATACGATCGATATTACCCATGGGCCCCATCAATCCTAACATCACACTTGCTTGAGATTCAATTCTACAGTGGCGCGGCCTATCCCGGTTTTTGCGCCAAGAAATCGTTCCATCGTCCATTGCTACTATATTTCCCGAAGGTATCACCATCGAGCGAATTACCGTCCTCATCTGTCTCATGAACTAAATGATGAACGTCGAGGGACCTCATTCTTTTCCCACACCCGTGGTCAAAAAAGTGAAAGTGATTAATTAGGCTTCAATAATGAGCAGTGGATTCGTCCTTGTTATCCTTTTTCCACACCTTGTAGCATGTTTTACAAACTCTTACCCTGCTTTTACGAATGGTGAAAGTACCATCACCCCAGGTTTCGATTGCGTTCTCTTGTGAAAGTGAACGGCCCCCAAGATGTTTGTCTGAAAAACCATCGCAAGCCTTGATACCACAACTGATGTCACCGGGCTTGGCGTTCTTGGACTTAGTGCCCTTCTTGGATGAACTAGAAGGGATTCGGACCTTGCGCTGGGTTCGGTTGGTTTGGTGGCTCATACTATCACTGCGTGTCGATGAACCAAATGAACATTGTTCAATCAAGCCCTCGGAGTGTTGATACTTTCCAACAGGCCGTCGATTTGCTTGATGAGCCCTCTAAGTGTGACCTCGGAAACACTTGCAACCTTGCATATATCGTTTTGAGTTCGGCGAAAACCGCCTTCAGTAGCCGCCTTGTAAATCAGAGCAGCAGCAACACCCATCGGTTTTTTGCCTTGCCAAATATCGTTATGAGGCTCGATAGTATTCCAAAGCCGATCCAAAATAATCATGGTCTCTGGTGGCAATTCCAAATCCGAAACAAATTTTTGGAAAAATTGAGATGGCAAGGTAATTGTGTGCATATTGAATCTGCGAGAGACCCCTCGAATCAGACGAGACAACTCCTTTTCAGCAACGTGAAACTTTTCGGCTAAATCTGAGATTTTCCGAGGAATACCTTCTTTTCGAGCAACTAAATATGTACATGCCGCGGTAACTCCAGCAATCGAACGACCGGTAACGAAACCTTCGTCTGAAAGCATGCCATATATCCTGCAAGCTTCTTCCTTTAGCGAACTGGGTAATTCGGAGCGGTCACGAATATACTGGAATGCCTTAACTCGGTTTCTAACCTTACTTTGACGAGTTTTGGAGCGTTCATCAATAACTCGGCGTCGGCGCCATTCGCGCCGAGACCTTGCGCTGATTCTATTTCTCGAAGCACCACCGGATGTCAAATCCGATGCTGCAATTGAAGTATTCAATCCCTTATCTGCTAAAGTCTGGGTAATCGGAGCTCCAACTCTAGATCTATCGACGCCGGTATTTGCGTGGTTGGTCCATTCGGCTCCAGGGTCAATGACATTCTCCTCAACTACAAGTCCACAAGAGTTGCACGAAACCTCACCTCTTGAATCATCTAATTTCCAATCTACTAGTCCACATTCGGTACAAGGCCGTGTATGTCCATCGACTACTCTTCGGCTTGGTCTACTCGATCCTAGTCCCGATCGGGGGCTGGTTTTTTTGCGGCTTTGGCTGGGTTTTTCATTCTCGTTCATTGTTCTCAACTCCGGGTTGTATAGTGCACGCCACAGGTATATTAACTATCCGGTGACTATTAATTATCTTAATGAGGGATAGCGGCAGATTGTCGCAAAATCTTCTCTTAACAACAATAGTGTGTTGTAGCCCCTTATTAACCCATGTATTTGCTGCTTCAATACCGCAGGAGGGTTCATGGAGTACTTTCACACGGGATGGCTCGGGGAAGCACATGTCTGCGACTGTCATACTCGGCGCCCAGTGGGGCGATGAAGGTAAAGGGAAATTGGTAGACCGTTTGGCCAATACTGCATCTTGGGTCGTTCGATTCCAAGGCGGTAATAATGCTGGACATACTGTAGTGATAGGAGATCGTATTCTCAAATTCCATCTCTTACCCTCTGGAATCACCCGTGAGGATTGTGGATTAGTACTCGGGGATGGCATGGTAATCGATCCTTGGGTCTTAGACCGGGAACTAAACGATTGGGTCGAAGGTGGCGGAACCGATCCAGCAGGTTCAAGATTATTCATCAGTGCTCGTGCACATATCATTTTGCCATACCATCGATACCTCGATGGTTTGGATAAAAAAATTGGAACTACTGGAAGAGGCATTGGACCCACCTATGCTGACAAGATTAATCGTATTGGGATTAGATTCTCAGATCTACCTCATTGTAATCCTGAGGACATGGCAATTCGTCAAAATTTACAATTAGCTAATGCTGGTTGCCAACAGCGGGTGACTGCCGAAGAACTCAAAGAACAGCTAGATTGGATTTCAATGCGGTTCGCTAATGCGATCACCAATACTGGTGTTTTACTCGATAACGCTCTAAAGATGGGCGAACACATTATCCTTGAGGGTGCTCAAGGTTGTTTACTCGATATCGACCAAGGAACGTACCCATATGTTACCTCCTCGGTAACCTCAAGAGGAAACGCAAGCCATGGCGCAGGCATTCACGGTGGCCATGTAGATCAGGTGATAGGTATCACCAAGGCCTATATCACCAGAGTAGGGCATGGTCATATGCCGACCGAATTATTCGATGATGACGGCGAACATCTCGGTGTTATTGGCCACGAATTTGGCACTACTACCGGCCGTAAGCGCCGCTGTGGTTGGTTCGATGCAGTAGTCATGCGGCATGCTAACCGAATCAACGGCTTCACCCAAATCGCTCTGACCAAACTCGATGTTCTTGGTGGGCTCGAGGAAATAAAAATTTGTGTTGGCTACGAAATTGAGGGTAAAAAGATTCACGAAATGCCGGCCAGTGCTATCGAGATCGAGAGTTGTAAACCGGTTTATGTCTCCATGCCAGGATTCCCAATGCTCTCTGCCGAAGAATGGCTCGGAATCGCAAAGAAATGCAATGCTAAAGGCATAGGGTTCAAGGGATTACCAGCAGCAGCGCAGAGTTATATCAACAAATTAGAATCTCTAATCGGCGTGGAAATATCCTCGGTAGGCGTTGGCCCAGACCGTGACGCGACTATCGACCGCGTGTGAATCCTCAAAAGGGAGAAGCCTGCCCGAAGGGATGAGAAGGGCGCTTAGCTCAGTTGGAAGAGTGCTTGGTTTGCAACCAAGATGTCGGGGGTTCAAATCCCCCAGCGTCCACCTTTTCATCAGGATTCATATAGCGGTGGCGCTGAGGGATTTGAACCCAGCGTGTGCTGTACTTTTTTCAGCAATATGGCCGCACACGCGTCCGGGTTCAAACCCCCCCGCGTCCACCTTTTCATTCAAATTCAATTAGCGGTGCCCACTTAGGTCGTGAACTTCCCTCGCTTTGCTCAGTCGAGTTCACTCCCCCCGCGTCCACATTTTTACCTAATTACTCCTTTAATATAGGCTTTAGAATGCATCGTAGTTTTTCAGGAGGGTGTAACTTTCATTAAG
>CAUZVL010000062.1:0-6244 GCA_963583355.1 Candidatus Thalassarchaeaceae archaeon | reverse complement strand
CGGCCATCCCCCTTTTGAATCGATGAATGTTTACCGTCTTACCTTGACGGGTCCAGGCGGCGAGTAATTGTTCGAGTAGTCGATTGTGAGTATCTTCATTGATACCCAATCTCCTCCTCTCTTCCCAAAGTAGCATCTGTTCGGTAGCTGTGAGAACGCCGTCCCTTAGATATAATTCGAGTGTCCTTCGATAAGAATCACGGTCTGAAACCGCATAGATTATCTCATCTCCTGGCAAAGCATCGGCTCGATCCTGAAGGATGTTTCCTAAGGTCATCGCCTCGTCATACGAAAGGCTCCTGCGGTCTAGATCCGATTGGATTGAGGAGGCAATCGATTGGAGGTCGTAACGGACATTCGCCTTATGAATCTGACGCAGATATCGCCGGCAGCTCCGGGACATGCGTTCGACTGCCATGCTATTTGTTGAAATATGTAGGACTATAAGTCCATCGGCGGCGGAGCCCTTCTTTATGCACATCACCTGAATACCAATCCATATTGCATTAACGCTACACTAGCCCTTATTTTGCTAATTACCGCCCCACCAAAGAGTTGATTTGCCGCCAAAGTTTGGCATTTCCATGACCGAAGTAATAACATTGGAACTGGGACGGCGCGCCCCGGCATTTTCAGCACTTGACAGCAAAGGCGTCTCACATGATTCAAAGGAAATCCTATCATCTGGTAAAAAAATAATTTTATATTTTTATCCACGCGACTCTACCCCCGGATGTACTACCCAAGCATGTGACTTTCGTGATGATTTATCGAAGTTTGAATCGCATGGCTATACCGTCTTTGGAGTCTCCAAGGATTCTGAGGAAAGCCATGAACATTTCAAAAACGAACAGGATTTGAATTTCCCATTATTAATGGATCAAGAAGGAAGTCTACATCAAGCATTTGGCACTTGGAGAACAAAGCAAAATTACGGCCGAGAATATATGGGCTGCGCCAGATCTACATTCGTAATCGGCAGTGATGGAAAACTGACTTTTGCACGGTATAATGTCAAAGCGAAAGGACATGTCGCTATGCTTACACGTGAGTTGGGTATAGATGGATGAACTAGCCGGTCGAAGAATTGATTTGCCAAATGGAGGAATCGCGTGGTGGCCTTGCCATGTCGCAACTGAAGCGGTTGGTAAGGGCTCGGTAATCGGAGCACTCGCTCATATCGGCAGAGAGGTCATCATCGGGAATAATTGCATGATTCAAGGAAGCGCATATATTGCAGATAGAACCCAAATCGGCTCCGAGGTATTCATAGGGCCTGGCGCGGTCATCACCAATGACCGCCATCCACCATCAAATGGCAGATGGTCGCCAATCATAGTCGCAAATAAAGCAATAATTGGCGCCAATGCAACTTTGGTTGCAGGCATTCGAATAGGAGAGGGGAGCGTCATCGCAGCAGGTGCCGTCGTGACAAAAGATGTCCCTCCCGAGCAGGTATGGGCTGGCAATCCTGCTGAATTTTTAATGAGTAAATACGATTATGAACTACGGAGGAAAACAGAATGACTAAAAAATCAATTATCGCCTTTTTACAACGCTGCGTCGACTATTCAGATTCCTCAATCAAGCGTAAAATCATCAGAGGAGACTCTACTGAATTGATTGGGAAATGGGAAGTTTATCGCGATTATACCAAGCACGCTATCGGAGAAATAAAACTTGGCAAGCTCAATGATTGGTTTGCAAGAGAGGAAAAATCACCAAGCCGGAAAATCAATATGGACTCTTTGGACCACTCGGAAAAAGCAAAATGGCTATCAGCAATCTTGAGTCCAAGGCCTCTTGCATTGGTTTCAACAAATTCCGCCCGAGGAGAAGCAAATCTTGCACCGATCACTAGCATTACTGTCGTCTCCAACAGTCCACCATTAATCATAATGTCATTATCACAAAATAGAGAGGGATACTCTCGCGACACTTATCAAAATATTATCGCGACAGAAAAATGTCAATTACAATTTCTAAACCCAACACTCGAAGCCGCCATCGATGCTGATATTTGCGGCACACCAACCGGCCAAAGCGAATGGGAACTCATCGGAAAACAAGGACCTATTCATCCGCTAGCGGTCGCGGTATTATCCTGTACCTTACTGGAGGATAATGCATTACCCGATGGCGCAGTGGCACGGTTACTGACATTAAAAGTAGACGATATATTTGTCCCATCCGATTCAACCCCCGACCAAACATTCTCGGTACTGTGCCAGCATGGACTAGACCTGATTACCCCTAGCCCAGATGATTGGACACATATTGCGATTCATCATAGAAGTTGATTCAAACCAGCCTCTAAATCGGTCGAGGCAGTCCAATCGATTAAATGATTCAAACCAATATCGGGTAATCGCCTATCGCTATCGCCGTGATTGGGAGGGGTAAATTTTAATTCTGCTCCGGTTTTTTGAGCGATTAATTTTGCCAAATCAACCATTTTTATTTCATCGGTGGAACCTAAATTGAATGCCATCCCCGACAGGTTGTCCTGCCTTCCAATTTTATCCAACCCCGGAGTCACATCTCCAATCCAAGTTAAACTTCGAGTCTGTTCACCTGTACCATGAACCTCGATCACCCCGGTTGTTTTTGCACTTGAAATCATCATTGCGACCACTTGACCTTCATCATCGCCGTGAAGACGGGGCCCATAGACATTGAAGGGGCGGACAATCCTAACATCGAGCCCGTTTGTAATCGCATGGTGGCACATCAATTCACCGATGTATTTGCTTGCACCATAGCTATGCCGCTGATGAAGGTGGGCCGGTGGGAATAATGATTCACTCGAATTCGCCAACGGCATCGATTCTTGTTCGCCAAAGGCTTCTGGGCTAGAATAGAACACCAATCTGGCCTGACAAGCCTTGGCTGCAGCGATTGCTGATCTCGTGCCATTGATGTTGACATCGACAACTAAATCTGCCTGGCGATGGAATCGGCGAGTGCCGTTTATCGCAGCCAAATGGTGAATTAGATCTGGGTCAAATTCGAGGCACTTAGAAGATACGACCTCGGGGTCGCATATATTTGCTTCAAAAAAAGTTGCCCGCGAATCAACTTGACCTCGATGACCCCTTGAGAGGTCATCGATAACCAATACCTCGTCGCCATTTTCAAGTAAATAATCTACCAGATGCGAACCGAGAAATCCAGCTCCACCGGTCACAACAACTCGCAATTATTATCCCTCCACTCTATCAAGTATTGTCACGGTCACTACACCATTAATCCGCTCAACACGAATCTTATCACCATCGTTCACAGCCATACAGGGGTCGATATCGAATCCATGGCAATAAGGAACTTCAAGCAATGAACAAGCCGGTAATGTTAGTGAACAAACATCACGATTAACAATCGCTTTTGGCCCTTTACCGGTATAGATTAGCCCCATCAATACATATGGTGCGACGGTCGAACCCGAGCCTTTTGGATATATCAAAATCTTGTCTTCAATACATCGACCGTCGAGGGGGTGGCCGAATTCTTCGATCGCACCACTATCCCGGTTTACATATCCCAAATATGTAATTGCCACATCACTCACCATCGCCTCACCTTCAACCGACCAATCCCCTTGAGAATCAAGTCCTGCGCCCACCATGGTGCACTGGCCGGTTTGGTGAGTCTTAGCACTAGCGTGCTGCGGCTGTTTTTTGGATTCTAAAGTAGGGGTTGGCCCTTTGCTTAAAGAAGGATTAAAGGCATGAGCTACACAATCAAAAATGCTACCAACGCAGGTAGGCATCCGATTCAACCCCGAGGTCAAATAATGTTCTGCCTTGAGAGAATTTGTCATCAAATAATTATAATGTGTCCGATTATATGGAGTAACTTCAGGGCATGTATCTTGTAAAACTACGGCTCCTGCTTCCTCCAAAATACCGATGCTTCCATCGGCTTCTGCGAGGTCGTAATTAATTGCCGAAGTGAAAACCCATAATCTTTGATTCGGAATTCTCACTCCCATTTCACAATGCGCACGCACCGCTGAAGCGGTGATTCTAATCTCCTCTAGACTTGCCTGCGGGCAACCTATTACCACTAAGTCAACCTGACCTTTTGGTGCCAGTTCACTATAACGTGAAGACATGTGTTCTGCAGTGAATTTCAACTCATTCACAACCTTCGATATATCTGGCGATTCGGTCAACCCTTCTGCCCATAACATTGGGCAACCATAATTTGCGGCCGCAGCAGTCAATGCTTTTCTGCTGGCAAAACTGACATATTTTGGTAACCCTCGAATGAATGGCATCGGCCCATATGTTAAATCCCAATCCGGTCTAACCTGCTTGCCAATCCAGTCACCCAAAACCGACCAATCAGACAATGTTGTCAATTCACAATTCACATCAACGACAATATTGGGAACTCTATTTTCAGGCAAATGGAGACCCCAGCGAGGTGCATAACCGGTCAATGCTGTAGCCAAAGCACTCAACCCCGATTCACGATTTGTGATTAAATCAGTCCAAGAATTGGTAAATGCAACCGCATTTGATTCTGACCAAGAAGCGATTCCACTTTCGTTTTCAACCCCTCTATCATATGGTGTACAAGAAAGCGTTGCCTCGATACCAAGACTAGAATATGCTTGGATAATTTCAAATTGCTGTTCTAAAAAGTCTGGATACTCGATATCCATCTCCTCCATCCGGCGCTTATCGCAACCAGCGGAATTCAAAGTTGTGGGAATTACAACCGTTCCATCATTAGCAAGATCGGACAAAAATCTCCTCAAACCATGGCCGCCAGTAATGACAGAAACCCCCGATACATGGCTATGAGATACCTTGACGAACTCCTTGGCTCCTGAGGTTAGAGCCAAATCCACTACCAACCTAGCCGCTTTTTGACGAGTGCTTCCCTCTTTGCCTGCAAGCATTGCATTCAAGCGAGTTGGCAACTCCATATTACTTGCCAGAGGACCAAGCACATAACTGATTTGCTTAGATTATACTAATAATGGTAGAGGTGCGTAAGCAAAATCATGGAAGACCCGAGCGCGGAGAAATCTAAGAGATTGGACAAGGATCAAAAAAGCACTAAATCTGTTGCAGTAATCGTTTTTTTACTATTGATTTCAGTATCAATGAGTGGATTTGCCCTATGGTCTACTCTTGATATATCTGATTTGTCGAATGGATCAGATGGAGAGAGTGGGCAAACTTCGATGATGAAAACCGCCGGGCTATACGGCAACCACGGTTGTGAGGATGGAGGATTTAGTATCCAAGTCGGCATCGATGACAATTCTGATAACAATTTAACTGGCCAAGAGGTTGATGACATCAGGAATCTATGCCATGGAGTTGAAGGGCTATCTGGACCGATGGGCTCGCCAGGATCCAATGGGTTCGAGGGAATTAATGGATCCAATGGCCTGAACGGGACCGATGGCCTAGATGGGGCAAATGCCTTGATGGAATATCAGAATGGTGCTGTTGGGCCTTGTCCAAATGCAATGGTTCTAACATTTGGAGTAGATGAATCGCCGCGTGACGGGGTGCTCTCCGAAACAGAAATTACCTCGGTACTCAAGATGTGCCTCGAAAGCCTATTGAATCAACGCATTACTGATAGAGAAACTCTGAGTGGCAATACATTTACTGGGATTTGTTCTTCAGGTACATTGCTAAATGGACAAATTATTGTGGCATTAACAACCGTAGCCGGTTGTGAAGTTTCATATTTTGATAAAAACAGTAATTACGTATATCGCGCTCAAGATTTGAATCCTACTGGGGACTCTTTTCCGGGGCGATATCTTGGCTTTACGGTACATAACGACCGCGCATGGTTCGACGCGGACGATGGCACCTCGCAACAGATTTGGTCGACTGATGGGATTACTGCTTGGAAAGAAACAAATTATAGTTTTAACTTTTCGGCCGGAACTGAACTGATGGTTATCGGTGAACAAATCGTCATTGTATCTCCAAATGGGATGACAACAATTGGCGATACTGATAGCCATATCAATGGCAATTTCAATAATTTATCGGTTGTGTTCAATAATATGGTTTACAATGACGCAACCGGGTTCAATATTGGTGCAAACCACTTTGCCGGTGAAATTCATGGCGAAGCGATCGAGGTCGATGGCCATTATTGGTTCATGGCGACTACCGATGGAGATGGTACTCAATTGCATAAGAGCAACGGAGTCATAATAGAAAAGATGACAAATACATTGAGAGGAATACCTGGTGATAAATTT
>CAUZVL010000061.1:0-6261 GCA_963583355.1 Candidatus Thalassarchaeaceae archaeon | reverse complement strand
CCCAACCCCCCAGATTGGGAACTGGTGGGCTCTCCTTTGGGAAAATTCCGAGCCAACACCTTATTGCAGCGTGCAGTCGATGCTGGGATGGAGATAGTTGAAGCCGACCCACGGCTACCTGATTGTGAAACTCCTGACCAATTACACCACACACCTGCTCCAGGTATCGACGAGGTTTGGATGTCGATCACCGCACCGCTAAAACACCAACTGACCGCGGCAGCGGTGCGCTATATCGATGATTCGGAGTTGGTTCGCAGCGTCAATACCATGCGCTGGGACGGCCGTCAATGGTGGGCAGGAACCACCGATGGCGATGGCTTCTTGATGGTCGCAGAGGCTTTTGGCCATTCGAATGATTCAGTCTTAGGCATCACCGGTGGCGGCGGAACCGCCCGCTCGGTCGCTGCAGCTTGGTGCGCGGCCGGGGGTAAAGTCAATCATCAAGGTGGGCGCAGAAGTCTTGATGAAAACGGTCCTTGGGAATTCAGCGAAGATGAACCAGCCTTCACGATTGATTTCGACGATGGTGGTGGCGATATTATCGCGCCATACGGTCCGATGGAAGGCGACTTCGATGCGCGAATCGAACATTTGGCAAAAGTAGCTGACGGCAGATGGTTATTGGTCGCCCAACACCTGATCGCGTGGGCTCGTCTTTGGTCGCCAGAAAACGCTATTCATCTACCCTCACTATCACTCATCATGACCAGAATGGTCGCAGCCGAGGTGTATCTCGCATGAAACGATTGGTCGTTGTGATGCTGTTGGTCACGCTTATTCCAATCGGTGCTGCAGCGTCATTTCCGACTCATAATCAGAACCCCGGTTTTAGCGGTTTCACCGAAGGTTCGGTTCAAGGATTGGGCGAATTTAGGATGTCATATCCAGGCATTAGTGCTGGAGAGGATGTCCCCATGGCTCAGAATGGACCATTTGCAACCGTGGTTTTCTATCCGGATGATGGTGAAGAGGTCGACCAATATATTTGGTTACAAGATGAACTTGCCCGCTGGGGTTTTATCACACTAGTGGTACAGCCTGATCAAGTAGATTGGCCTAAAGTAAAGCGGAAACTTGCCGAAATGAATAATGGAACCTGTCCGGTTGATGGGTGCCTTTCGATGTTTGCACTATCCCATATTTCGCTTGGCGGCCACGGTACTGGAGCTCATCTAGCGGCGGAGATTGTCCGCTCAAATCAATATAATTTAAGTGGATTATTTGGCCTTAGCCTCGAAGGTACCACTACTGATTATCAAAATCCAGCCACCGTTCTAACCCGGCCAGCGGTTGCGTTGTTTTTGACCGGCACGACCGATGAAATAGCCCCGGCAAATGAAAATATAATACCTTATGCTGAAGATTGGCCCGGGGCTTGGCAAGTAATGCATCCTCTTGGCGCAAATCACATCGGATACCAAGAGGATGATACATTCTTGGAGAGATGGAATGATGGGGATGGTAACATGAGTAGGGAGATTCAGCAACAACATGCTCTCAATCACATTTTACCATATCTCAATCTGACCTTAAAGGGTGATGCCGCGGCATATCAAGCAGCATTTAACCGTGAAGACAAATCGGTATCCTCTGATTCAGATGCGTATATTGATGAAGATTTATCACGTTCTAGGCTCTATAATCTAACCGATATGTCGATTTCATTAAATTCCATTTCGATGACTGATGATTTTACTATATCAGCCAATGTTACTCAAAGGAATGGCCTGCCTGCAATCGGAAATGTGAGTTGTATTTTTCCAGATCAAACGAGCATAAGTGGCAATATCTCTTCGGGCAAAGCAAGTTGTGATTTGACTGGAGATCTGTTGGACCCTGGCCTCCAAATCGTTACATTGAAAATTCATGATAATTCTTTTTCAGATTGGCACGACTTTTCGGTGATAAGAGTGGGTACTCCAATTGTTTTAGTAGAACCAATGCCAAATGTCATCTTAGATCAGCACGGAAATATTAGTGTTAATGTGAGCACTTTAGCGACCGACCCCGATGGTTTAGATATTTATTTGGCATCGGCAGAATTGATTGGGGATGAGGAAAATCGATTGGGATTAAGCCATGGTTCTATGGATTTTACCATCTCCCATGAGGCCGACCAAGAGTGGTCTGGCAGCGTATTACTAGATTTGGTATTAGTTGCCGGCCTCGATGATTCAGTTAATGTAACTCTCATAGTCACAGTCATCCCAGTCGATGATCAAGTAGTTTCATTTGATTTGGTTGGAACTCAGCAAACCGAAGAAGATGGTGAGAATATCATCATTGACCTTGCAAATTATGTTTCAGACCCTGAAGGTGCAACCCTTGTGATCGAGCCCAATACATATCCTGATTTACGAATTGTAGCAACAGATTCAGTGATTCTAATCGACCCTCACCCTCATGTTAACGGTGCTGAATTAGTCGAGGTCAGCGTTTCGGATGGTACAACAGCTCCTATAGTGGTCGTGATCCCCATCGATATAACATCGGTCGATGACTCGATTGAATTCGAGAATGAGAATCAAACCTTCACCTTGGATGAGGACCAAACCTTGGTCATCGATCTATCTGATTTGGTCATCGATTACGATGACGACCAACTAACTTGGCAGTTAGAAGGAAGTTCTCCGTTATTTGGAACTTCTATCATTGGCCAGCAATTAACCATCGCTGGCAATCCAAATCTGCACGGACAAGATTACCTCACCCTCAATGTCAGCGATGGCACTTCGACCGATATATTGAATGTCACGGTAAAGGTGAAATCGGTCGCAGATTCCCCTACGGTTGCAATCTCATCGCTATCAGCCATCAACGGCGAGGTCTCCTTGCTGTGGACAATTAACGATGATGATGGGGTTGAAGGCCTAATTTTCAATATTACATTAGATGGTGAAGCGGTTGATGATGAGACCGAATGTACCGGAACGACTCATGCGACATGTGCTAGTTACTTCTCACGCAAAGGAACCGATTCTGGTTGGAAGAAAGTCGAGGTAAAAGTATGGGACTCTCAAGGCCAAGAGTGGTCGAATATCGATTTTGAAAGTTATGATTTTTCAAAGGTTCAATTAGAAGAAACCATCGAGTCCTCTGAAGAGATACCCGCTTGGTTATTACCGATAGGCATGGCGGTAGTAGTCGGGCTATTACTGGCATTATTATCGCGCAAAAAACGCTAAAAACACTAAGTTTTGATTTACCTAGATACGATATTTTCAGTTCTAGCCTAATCACGGCTACAATTCCCCGTGGCCTTTATGGGTTATGTTGTTCTAAATCTCTGCAGGTCCCCAGAGAGGAAGATAGCGGCGATGATGAGAATAATTTGAACAACGAATCTCAACATATGCTGTGGTGTTGTCAGCAGAGATCCATTGAATGGAACATCAGCGATCCACATGTACAGATTAGCAGGGAAGACCGCGATGAGGAATAATACCATAAAACGACCAGCAAGTACTCTGGTGTCAGGATGAATGATTCCAATACCTCCAGCGATTTCCATTACTCCGGTCAAGTAGACCAGAAACAACGGAAAGGGAAGGAAGTTAGGAACGATATCGACAAATATCTGCGGGTTCCTAAAATGTGCAATTCCAGCAGTGATGAAGGCAATTCCATAGACGGTAGCCAGTATATGAGTCAGCACAATAAAACGACTGAACCTTTTGTATTAACTCTTTCTTCAAATATCGTCGTCGGATAAAATTACGCTTAGGACACTCTAGCGAAATTATGTTACGAGTGGGCCCGGAGGGAATTGAACCCTCGATCTACGCCGTGTAAGGGCGGTGTCATAACCGCTAGACCACAGGCCCGGCCATGCCACAAGGCCATGGTTCTTGAATAAAACCCCTCTAACTTCAAGAACTATTGACGTATCGACATCACTAATGGATGAGGAAGCGCAAGCAATCGCAGCCCGTTTGGTCCGACGCCTCAAAGAGGTCCAAGCGACAATTACTGTAGCCGAATCATGCACGGGTGGCTTATTGGCAAGTACATTGACCGATATTGCTGGAGCTTCCGATTGGTTTAAACAGAGTTGGGTTTGTTATTCAAATGAATCGAAGAGTAAAGAATTAAATGTCGAGCCTGAATTATTGGCCAAAAAAGGTGCAGTAAATGCCGCGGTTGCAATCGAGATGGCAGAAGGTGCACGGGCGAGAGCCAATGCAGACCTAGGACTCTCAATTACTGGTATTGCAGGACCAAAATCCGATGAATCCAATAAACCGGTCGGCTTGGTTTATGTCGGAATTGCTTCGAAACATTGGGCAAATGCTGAATCGGTTCAAATGGGCGGGGACCGGCATGATAACAAAGTTGCATTCGTTCATTTTGCTCTTCAAACCGCGATCGATTGTTGGGATAATGCAAAAATTCGCAAATCTGATGCGATGGCAAAAGATGCTGAAGAAAAGGCTGCTGCAGTCGTTGAGGCCGCTAAAAGTGATGCGATAAAAGCGAAAAAGGCAGCCAATGCATCTGCTGGTTCGCCATGGCAAGATGAATCTTGGCAAGGCAAAGGAAATGCTGTCGGTGACGAGAAAGATTTCGATTGGAAAAATTAACCACTTTCAGTTTTCATCCTGATGTCTCCGAACACCTCTTGTACGGCCGATTATGTCTTGAGTACATGGGGGCCACATGGGAGGATATTTTCCCTCATATCCGCCGAGCAAAAATACTCCCTACTAAGGCGCTCAAAGAACAATTACTCGCACATCCAAACCCGATATCATTTATCGAAAGCCTCGTTGCTAAAGGTGAGACTGGACAAATTTCAGCAAGTAATGTTGGCCGGGTTATCGCACCGATAATTGAACCTGAACCGCTAAATATCGAATTTAGAAATAATCTCCCCGATTGGAGAAGAGAAGATTTCCCGATGGATGCTGTCGATGGTGAATTGAAAATCGATATCCATTATGATATCACCGGCAATAGTATTACTGAAGGTAAAATGGGAGATATCAAAACCGCATTTAACAATCGCTTAGAGCGGCTGAGAAAATTAATTATTAAAAATTCCAGCCTACCCCGTAGCCCAATGGAAATAGCCCGGCTTCAAGCTGAAAGAGACAGATTCCAAGGCCGTGATAATGTTGCGGTCGCTATCGGCCTTGTCAATGATCCCCGCCATACCAAAAATGGCCATCTAATTTTTTCTATCGAGGATGCTACCGGTGAGATGACCTGTTTATTGATGAACCGTCAAGGCGATGATCGCATCCTCGAACACTCGAAAATAATCGAGGCCGGATTGATGCCCGACGATGTTTTAGGTGTTTCTGGGACATTTTCAAGCAATGGTGACTTATTCTATGTTGATGATCTGCATTTCCCAATGCAAGACCGTCATCAAAAGGTCCATTCAGACCAGGGAATGTCCGTTGCTTTCCTTTCGGATATCCATGTAGGAAGTAAAACCTTCTTGGAAGCCCAATGGTATAAAATGGCTGCGTGGTTCAATCAAGACCCCCTCGCTCGAACGATCAAATATCTGGTTTTATCAGGTGACTGCGTTGACGGAGTAGGTATTTATCCCGGACAGGATAAGGAATTAGAAATCAAGGATCTATTCGGCCAATATAGCAGATTCGCGGAGTTATTAGAACTTCTACCGGATTGGGTTGAGTGCATCATGCTACCTGGAAACCACGATGCGGTTAGACCCGCAGAACCTCAGCCAACACTTGAGCCTGAAATTCAGCAGGACTTCAATAGTACAACATTTGTAGGAAATCCTTGTGATTTTAGTTTGAATGGGGTTCGATTGCTATCTTACCACGGAAAATCGATCGACGATTTCGTCGCAGGGTTGCGAACCGTCACATATGCAGACCCAGTCGAAGCGATGCGGCAAATGCTGAGACGGAGACACTTAGCCCCTCAATGGGGCGGAAAAACCCCTCTTTCACCCGAGCCTGAAGATGGACTAATCATTAGAGAGGTCCCCGATATTTTTGTTACCGGGCATGTCCACGGCCATGCGTGCGTTGATTTTAGAGGAACTACATTGATTTGCTCTTCGACCTGGCAAGACCAAACCTCTTACCAAAGAATGCTGGGATTTCAACCAAAACCATGTATGTTAACGGTGGTTAATTTAGGCACACATGCGACCACTGCGATTCCATTCGCTTGATCAAAGCCCTAAATATGGGCGCAAATCATTGAGATCTTTGCTATTTACAACTGGAACTTTTGCCTCTTTAAAAGCATCGATCGCGGTTTGCCTCGTAGGAT
>CAUZVL010000060.1:0-6279 GCA_963583355.1 Candidatus Thalassarchaeaceae archaeon | reverse complement strand
TAGGTGAGCTGTCATCCTCAGACAGGCTCAATTGAGTCATACCGCATCAAACTAAATCTTGGGCTTGCTTTGGCGCTCGTGCTTGAACCACGGTTCGGTAAACTCCGAAAACCCCCCAAAGAGTACACATTCCAATAACGAGGCTATATCCCCACGATAGATGAGAATCTACGCCCCACCCGAATAAAATTAGCATTGCAAGGGTCATAACCCCACGGATGATTCCTTGAGGAATTGCCAAGGACATATCTAAATGGCTTGGACCACCAGTAAAGCGTCTTTCGTAGAACTCACCTTGAACTACCGCGGCGACGATTAGAATCGACAGGGTGGTGTAGAAGTAGAGATTACCGTTAGTGAAGTAAACATCAGCGAGTTCGGCCTGATGTTCAGCCTCTATTTCCTCAGCGGATTTTTGCCCATAAAGCGAATCGTAATCGCCGATACTAATGGTACGAAGACTCGGGTCTTCGTCGAGGGTAGCAGTATTAGGAGAATTGATAGTAAAGGTCAAGATATTCCATGCATCACCATCCGAAAACATTTCATCTCCATCTACTGCATTTCCGACTACCGAGAAATGTGCATCTCCTTGGTCGGCATCAGGAGCGGTCCAAGTGATTGTCCAATCATTACCAGGGGTTGCTTGTGAAAGCGCACCGGGTGAATCTTCAACAGTTTGAGATCCATCTCCAGGGCTGAGTAATCCAATTCCGTAATCCCAAATCATAAACCCTCCATCTGAATTGGAAGCATGTGATAGCGAAATAAGCATGTCATAAGATTCTCCAGCACTATATGCTCGTGGCACTCCACTAATGGAGACGGTTACTTCACTCGACGGTGATTCACCTGCACCATGACAAGAACATCCCTCTTCTGGAACGATGCGGTCATTGCGTTCCCAAGGTGGTCCTTCAGAATAGCCAAGCGCTGGAGCCGCTACGAGAAGGGCTAGTGTCGCGACCAACATGAGGCTGAACCGGCGTGACATCGATTTACTCCACCTGTGCCTTGTTATTGAACATTGCCGACCTACCTACTAGCGCTAGCCGATTCATAGTTCCTTGATCGCAGTGTTCAAATCGGCCATCATCGCCTTTCCGTCACCGAATAACATCATGGTTTTATCCTCGTAAAACAAGTCGTTATCGACACCAGCATAACCAACGCTCAAACTTCGCTTGATGATTACTACGGTTCGTGCTTTGTCTACATCGATTATTGGCATTCCTGCTAATGGGCCGGTATCTCCTCGTGCGGCTGGGTTTGTTGTATCGTTTGCACCGATGACGATAGCCATATCACAATTTGCAAATTCGGGATTGATTTCATCCATCTCGGTCAATTGCTCGTATGGGACATTTGCTTCAGCCAATAATACATTCATATGCCCGGGCATTCTTCCTGCTACCGGATGAATTGCGTATTTTATCTCGGTCTCATATTTACTTGTCATCAGGTCGGCGAATTCTTTGACTTGGTGCTGACATTGACTGACCGCCATTCCATATCCAGGAACGATGATAATCTTTTGAGCACCTTCAGCCATCATTGCTACCTCTTCGGCGTCCACTCCAACCTTGGTTCGAGTTAGGTCCTGCTTCTGGGAACCACCGAATGATTTGAACAATACATCTCCTAAGGTTCGGTTCATCGCCTTGCACATAATGAATGTCAAGATTAAGCCAGATGCCCCTACCAAACTTCCTGCGATGATAAGAACGCTATTTCCAATAATGAATCCGGTAAAAGCAGCAGCAATTCCTGAGAGGGAATTTAGCAAACTGACAACGACCGGCATATCTGCCCCACCGATAGGCAAAACCAAAACTAGACCGAGAATACAGGAAATCGCGATGATTGCCCATAGGTAATTGGTATTGGTAATGTCGTTTATTGAGAGATAGATCAAACCGATAACCGAAAAGAATAGAATTCCTTTAATCGGGTTCAACCATGCTGGACCCCAAGTTGGGGTCTTTATCCACTTGCCAAAGATTTTAACTCCGCCTTTGAGTTTGTACATTGCCAATAAGGATCCGGTTAGAGTCATCCAACCGACCAATGCAGATAGCCCAGCGGCGACGACGATAACCGGAAGGTCAAGCCCGGTTGGAGGAGCCCTTCCTTCGTAAATATAGGTCCAACTTTCAGAGAGTGCGACCAGAGCTGAAGCCGCTCCACCAAACCCATTGAAAAGAGCGACCATTTCGGGCATCCCAGTCATTTCGACTCTGGCTGCCATGATGTAGCCAATGAGTGAGCCGGTGAGAATACCCGCGATGATTAGGGTCCAAGAAATAATTCCATCATCGCCCAGTTGCATCTGGGCTACGGTGGTGATTACAGCAACAGCCATTCCCATCATACCGTATTGATTGCCTTTTGGTGCAGTACGTGGATGACCCAACTTCTTAAGGCCAAAAATGAAGAGTGCTGCGGATATCAAATATCCCGCTGTGATCCAGGAAACGTCCATATCAAGCCCTCCTTTTCTTGCCGGCAATCATTTTGAGCATTCTATTGGTGACAGCAAAACCACCGACCACGTTGATCATTGCCAAAACTATAGCAACAAATGCTAAGATTCCTGATATCGCAGTATTGCCACCATCAAAGGCGACATTAGCGCCAAATAGTGCACCGACCACACTTATTCCAGATATTGCATTCGCCCCACTCATGAGTGGGGTGTGAAGCATCGAAGGAACCTTGGTGATAAGTTCAAATCCAAGGAAAATTGCTAGTACGAATAAAGTGATCGAGCCGATTAAAATTTCTGGGGTCATCAAAGAGCACCTCCTAAGCGAGATTGTTTTGGATGCAGCACTCCATCTTTACAGATTAAGACCCCACCCATTCCTGAGACGTAAAAGTCGCTGCCCTCAGGAGCACCGACCAATATATCGTCGTCGTCCCGAATAGCAAATCCTGTTTCTTTGTCGACCAAAGAAGTGATGAATGCAGTCATGTTATTTGAGAATAGCATTGAAGCCGAATTTGCGACTGTCCCGGGGAGATTTGAGGTGCCGACAATGATTACTCCATTATCGGTAATATAGATTTCACCCGGCTTGGTCAACTCACAATTGCCGCCAACATCAGCATTCATATCGACGATTACCGCACCAGGTTTGAATTTTGCAACCGCACTAGCAGGAACTGTAATTGGAGCAGGGCGCCCAAAAATACGTGCGGTTGTAACTATGATGTCAGCATCTTGTGCAACCCCACATACCGTGTCGTTTACCTTCTGAATGAACTCCATTGTCAAAGGTTTAGCATAACCGGATTCATCTTCGAAATCATCCATTCCATCAACCTCGATGAATCGGCCTCCGACAGATTCAATTTGCTCGGCAGCGGTTTTTCTAACATCGGACGCATAGACGACTGCACCGATTCTCTTTGCGGTCGCAATAGCTTGGAGACCTGCGACTCCAGAGCCCATTATTACGACTTTCGCTGGGCGAATCGTACCAGCACTCGTTGTCATCATCGGGATACCACGAGGCACTTGAGCCGCAGCCAAAAGTACTGCCTTATATCCGGCCAAATTATCCTGACTGGAGTTTACATCCATCGATTGAGCCCTTGAAAGCCGGCGAGGAATCATATCCATACTCAACAAAGTGATTTCGTTATCGATACAAGCCTGAACCGTTTCTGGGTTACGGAATGGGTCGGAAACACAAGCGATGATTTGATTTTTTGTCAAATCGGAGGGATTGATCATTCCAATCGAGATTATAATTTCACAAGCTAGTATATCTGTGCGTGAACCGATGGTTGCACCAGCGTCGCTATAGGATGAATCAGAATAATTAGCTGCTTGTCCCGCACCCTTTTCAATCACTACTTCAAATCCGGATTTAATCAACCTCTTCATGCTTCCCGGAACGATTGCGACCCGTGATTCACCTTCAGACTCCATTGGAACTCCAATTTTCATGATAACACCTCACACATGACAATAGCATGCTCGATATTCGCGTCCACCCGTAACCGGTTCTTGAACGACTCGGTCAACTTTAGAAAACCAAGTGTCGCGAGCAACACCGTCTATGCTTATGGACATCCTATGTCTGGCCCGTAGTACAGGAGTGGTCAAATATGGCAACTGGACGGAGAAAAATTGCAGTAATCGGAGCCGGAAATGTAGGTGCAACTTGTGCATTTGTATTGGCTCAGATGAAAATTGCCGATATTGTTTTATTGGATATCTTTGAAGGTTTTGCTAAAGGCAAAGCTCTCGACTTGAGCCAAAATTCCAATGTTCTAAACTACAACGGGACGATTACCGGTACCGCCGATTACGCAGATATTGCCGGTTCGGACGTGATTGTTGTAACTTCAGGATTCCCCCGCAAGCCCGGAATGAGTCGAGAGGAACTGATCGGAAAGAACGCTGATATCATCTCACAAGTCGGAACCGGAATCAAAGAACACTCCCCAAATGCAATCATCATCATGGTTACCAACCCACTCGACTTGATGACTTACCACATGCAAAAGGTCACCGGTATCTCGACCAACAGAATCATCGGTCAAGCGGGGGTTCTAGATAGCGCTAGAATGGCTCATTTCATCGCACTTGAGCTCAATTGTGCAGAAGAAGATGTATCTCCAATGGTTCTAGGTGGGCACGGTGACACCATGGTTCCACTACCACGCTATACTACCGTCGGTGGAATTCCAATCACTCAACTTATCAGCGAAGATCGAATTGCAGCAATCGCAGCCCGCACCGCAAGTGGTGGCGGAGAAATCGTCAAACTTCTCGAGCGCGGCTCGGCGTTTTACGCACCAGGTTCAGCAGCTGCAATCATGGCTGAGGCAGTTCTCAATGACCGCCGCCGAGTTATCCCAGCATCATGTTATCTTACTGGTCAATATGGATTAGAGGATGTATATATCGGAGTTCCTTGTATAATTGGCGCAAATGGAGTCGAGACTATTTTCGAACTTGATTTGAGCGCAGGAGAGATGGAATCTCTTCATAAGTCTGCCAATTTCTATAAAGGCCAAATCTCTGATATTCTGGGATATTAAAGTTGATGATGATGGGAAGAGATCTTAGAATTGATTTTCTTCGGTCTATTGCAATTTTATTCATGGTCGAAGTTCATATCGCTGCGACTATTGCGCCCGAAAACATCGCCCACAATTCCCCCTTGGCAATATTGTCGTCATCAATCGGTGGATTAGCAGCCCCGCTTTTTGTGATGATAGCCGGCTGGAGTGCATCAAAATCTTCAAGCGCAAATATTTGGTTGAGATTTTCATTTTTAATGATAGGACAATTAATTGTCAATTTGATCGGGTCACATGTTTTCAATTGGTACACTCCCGGCATTCTAAGTCTGCTTGCCCTTTGTGGTTTACTCACACCGGTCTTAAGTAGAATCAACAATATGAATTTGAATATTAGTTATGTATTTTTATTGCTAATTCCGTTCTTCATGTATCCAATAGATGGTTCTTGGTTTGCAGTAATAACTGCGGTTAGCCTATTCGAATGGCTTGGATTATTACTCCTGAAAGGAACCTATCCTCTCATGCCATGGTTAGTCTTTTATGTCCTTGGATTTATAGTTGAGAAAAACCAGCAAAAAAATATTTTATACTCAACCTTATTTGTATCGGTTTTAATTGCAATATATGCGCTTGTGAATCAAATGGAATGGGCATTAACAAGTGGCGATGCAATGTTGACCTTCTTCCCAGCAAATACATATTTCTTGGTAAATGCGAGCTTCGGAATTCTATTTTTAGATTTATTATTGAAAAAGGTAGGTGAAAGTTTCTTTTCGCTAGGAATTAATTTGAGTTTTATAAAAATCGGTAAACTTTCTCTCAGCATTTATATTTTACACTTCATTCCGCTTCGATACTTGGCCTCGATAGATTACCATGGTTCTTCGGTTCCAATTACCTTCGGTTTAATTATCTCATATTGTGGAATTTGGTGGCTTTTCGCCCATCTACAAAACAAATATTTCAAGTCGTTTTGTGCAGAGAATCTGTTAAGATACCTAAGCGGAAAGAAAACGGCTATTTAGTTTACTTTCGGAGGACTAAACTATGAGTTTCACCAATTGTCGTAGCATCTTCAGCAGGATTTTCAACTCGGGATAATCTCTTGCCTTGACGACCTCTTGAACGCATCCGAGCGAGGATTTCTTGACCTATGTAACAGCCTTTGTTTTCGTGGACAAGATGGCCTAAGCCACAAGCGAGAGGATGTACATTAGGAGTTATTTCATGGCCCTGATG
>CAUZVL010000059.1:0-6339 GCA_963583355.1 Candidatus Thalassarchaeaceae archaeon | reverse complement strand
AGGGCCGAAATAAAGCCAATGATAGACAATCCCAATAACTGAAATAATCGGCATTCCAATCAAAAACAATGTGTTGAGCCAATTGATCTTAGTAGGTGATGCGACTTCTCCCATAAGCCGGGCTACGACATGCTCTATTTGACCGTTGAGGGTTACATGTCATCCATATCGCACTAATGGCACACTAAGTGTGTCAACGAGCACTTGATGCAATGCGCTGTACTTCCTCTTTCTTGCCTACTGCAAAAGAGGTAACGTCACCCTTACTAGCCTTGGTTAGTTCGTTGATGATACATTGTGTAAGTGTGCGCTTGGACTTAGAAGTTCCTTGTTGAGAACCCTTTGCAAGATTCCCTAGGGCAACATCTAGTCTTCGGGAAGGTGAACTGTCTACAGCTTTTGGCTGAGAGACGGCACCGAATTTAATTCTAGTGATCTCTTCCATAGGTGCAGCGTGAGATATTGCTTCGACGAAAATCTGTAATGGATTTTCACCGGTTTTCTCTGCAATACTATCCAGAGCAGCTTCGAATGCTTTTAGAGCACCCATTTTCTTACCGGTATATTTGCCGGTTCGCATCAATTTGTTGACAAATCGCTCTACGACGGAAAGTTTTTGTTTACCAAACCAAGCATTTGCATGACGGCCACCAGTATGTGGAACGCCGACGGTTGAGAGATTGATATAAGGTGCAAGCCCAGGATCTCGACAAATAATGTTTGCAGTATCGTACTTGCCAAAGACAAGTGTACCGATGCCAGCAATTGGCTTCTCGATTTCTTCTGGAGCCTCTTCTTCTTCTTTTTCTTCTACAGGGGCAGTGGTTTCTTCTGTCATAATCCTCAACTCCTTTTCAACGAATTGGTTTCTCCTTACGACCACGGACCATCTCATCTAGAGACACGCCGTTTACTTGGATGACCTTGTAACGAACTCCTGGAATATCTCCGTAAGAACGACCCATGCGTCCACCGATTCCTTCGACCATTACTTCATCATGTTCATCGATGAAGTTGATAGCACCATCACCGGGTGCGAAGGCTGTGAGTTTATTTCCGTTTTTGATCAAGGTAATCTTGACCGCCTTTCGGATTCCGGAGTTAGGTTGCTTAGCTTCGATACCGACTTTTTCGATAACGATACCCTTCGCTTGAGTAGAGCCTGCCAGAGGGTCGTGCTTAGCGCGCAACTTCAGCATTCGCTTCTTATATCTACGATCTGACCATCTAAATTTTTGACGGTCTTTTGCCATCTTGGTTCCAGCGAACAATCCTCGACCCATGATAATCACTACTGTGAAGCAATTTGCCGACCTACCTCCTCTATTTCATGGTGCCGATTGAATCAGGTGCGATTAACGGTGCACTAGATGGTAATCCATCAAGTGCCAATGTTCTTGAGGATTCCCCCTCAGCAAGGTATTATGGCATTGCGAGACCTGCTGGATGCAGCGAGGGTGATTTCTGATGAAATGAGTGTGCTGCACGACATATTTGATTTTTCAAATAGTACAGGCCACCCCCTTCTATTATTCGACAACATCAAGGAATCACCAGGTCATAGAGTGATGATTAACCTACTGACGCGCCCAACTTTATGCAAAGCATTATCGATTGCGCCAGAGGATTTCATCGACCTCTTGGCGTGGGCGATGGACAATCCGAGCAACCCCAAAGTCATCACAGAAGCCAAAGTTTTGGAGTGTACTCAAAAAACCCCCGACCTTACAGTTTTACCAATTCCTCATCATTGGAGAGAGGATAGAGGTCGTTATATGTCTGCAAGTATAATTATTGCAGAATACGATGGTGTCCGAAATATGTCGTTTCATCGGCAATACTTGCGTGACCCCACCCATCTTGTAACTAGGTTGGTACCTCGCCATCTGCGAACCATGACCGACCATGCCCGTTCCAATGGTGACGAGGTAAATATCGCGATTATCAATGGAGCCGATCCAGTTGTTTTATTGGCCGCAGCGATGAGTTTCGACCATAATTTGGACGAATTAACCGTCGCATCTTCCCTTCATCAAAAAATATATGGCAAAACATTGAACCTCGTTGAATTACCAAATGGCCTCCAAGTCCCAGCAGACTGTGAATATGCGATGTGGGGCCGTATTACTCTCGATGATGATGACGAAGGACCGTATGTGGATATAACTGGAACTGTAGATGAAGTTCGACAAGAACCGGTCATTGAAATCGATGGAATAACTCACCGGAAAAACCCAATTTTCCATGCTTTAATACCTGCCGAGGCCGAGCATAAGACTCTGATGGGATTACCTCGTGCTCCAACAATCAAGGCTGCGGTCAACGAGGTTTGCGAGTGCTTGGACGTCTATATGACCGAAGGTGGTGGCGGTTGGTTATCAGCTGTTGTCAAGATCAAGGTCAATCGTGAAGGAGATGGGAAAAGAGCGATAGATGCTGCTTTATCAGGGCATCGTTCGATGAAGATGGTAACCATCGTCGATGAAGATATTGACATTACCGACCCGGTAAGGGTAGAGTGGGCTTTGATGACCAGATGGCAACCAGATATCGACTCAATAATTATCTCCAATCAAAAGGGTTCGAGCCTCGACCCCTCAAGGAGCCAAGATGGTACAACCGCAAAAATTGGTATAGATGCTACAATTCCTTGGGGCTATGATAGAGCAGGTTTTACCTCCGTTCAATGATGGTGAATAATCATGGATAGTAGCAGCCAACTTCAACACCCACGGCGCAACCTGGGTACACGACATCGCTCTCAAGCAGACAGGTTCGTGAAGTTGGCAATAAAAGACCCAGCCCGAGCCGAGCAAAACCTTGCTTGGGCCGAACAAAACGCTCAACAATCTGTTTTATTCGATTTTACCGATGAACGAAATTGGCGAACCCTCGCCAAAATAAAACACATTCTCGGCGATGGTGAAGGTCTCTCGTTGGTATTAGAAGATATTTTCATCGTATTAGGCCGAGATGCTAATCAATTGAGGCAACTCAAAGAGATAGATCACCTTGAGATGGGTATTGAATTGATGGAAGCCGCATTTTTAACCGACCCATTAGATCCAGAAAAGTGGTTTAGTAAATTGGACAAGCAAAGCCTAGATAGTTTTGCGATTCGTTGTAAAACATTAGATTTTAGCGATCAGAGGGCGAACATCATCTATGGCCGGAGGTTAGAGCGAATCAGAACGGCAGGCCATGAAGAACTTTTTATCGAATTGGTCAAGTATTTGCTTGCCCATAGGCCTGCTAACCACGAATTGTGGATGGATTTAGGTCGGCTCCACGAGCGCAGAAATGAAATCGACATGGCTTGGATGTGCTATGACCACGTCCAACAATTACTCCCTAACCAAACAGTTAGAGATCAATTCTTATCCCGTCTGAAAGGTACAATGGATGGCCAAAAGACCGAACCTTGGTCGGGGCCTTCTCTTGAATCTAGAACTGATTTCCTTAACCGTATGACTCATTTAAGTCAGAGCAATACGGAAATTCCAATCGTTCAAGTAATGGAGGAATCCGAACCTCAAATCGATCCAGATCTCTTGAGGTTACAAAATCTATTAACGGCTGGAGAAACAGCAGAAGCTTTCTTTTTGGCTAGATCATTGGTTACCAATGGCGAACAATGGGCGTATGAATGGATGATCAAAGCACAAAATGCACTTTAATCAAATTTAAGTGTCATGATATCACTGACTCTTTCGGTCCAAGCCTTTGCAATTTCGCCACTAGATACTGAACCACAAAGAGCTGCTAACATCGCATCTTCTACTAGGTCAGGATTTAATAGAAGATTATCAAATAAAGCGGTTTTGCCGAGTTTTTTTGCCAGAATCATCAATGTTTGGAGGTCTGGTCGCTCTACACCGCCGTATTCTTGACTGGAATTATTGATACACCAGGTTAGTACTCCGTAGATATCATCTGGGTGGACATTGAGTGTAGGTGCATCTTCTCCAATACTACGAGGCCCTGATTTTGCAACTTGGTCGGCGAATGGTTCTGCATCATCATCGATAAAATCTGCCGACACTTCAACAAATATCGCCCCCGCTTCTACAGCAAGTTCGGTTTGGCGGGCAATGATTGCGTGGGTATGAGAATTGAATGCATTTCGAGCAGCGTCGAATAAATGGCCAAACCCAATCATGATACGCGCTGCTTGAATCCTTGAGATCGCTATAGTTTCATGAGCATGGCCTGCGTGTCTTGAAATTTCACTGTGGACGTGAAGAGCCATCATATGCTCATCGATTGCGATATGGAAAGCCGCTTTATTCAGTAGCGAGAGATCGTGGTCACGGCTGGCTTTGGCAACGGATTTCAGGCGGGTTTCTGCCCAAGCCAAGTCTTCCCTTGCCTCATCTATATTATTAAGTTCAAAATTCACAAGGCCTCTTTCCATTCTAAGCCTTCCTTCAAGAGCGAGATCTCTCGTATCTGGGTCTCTTGCAATTACCAATGCTTGTTCGATCATCTCGATATTAATATTTCCACTTATTCTCGCTTCAACCAATTCTAAAACTTTAATTTCTGCTGGACTTAATTTTGGTCGTAAGAAATCAGTTATTTCACTTGACATTACTATGCCTAATTCGGCAACGCCGAGCCAACTTTTCCAGCCCATCTGCTCTAAAAGAGGTTCTAGTTCTCTTTCGCCTTGGTCAAAAGCTTGAACGATTACGTCTGGATTCAATTTGCCTTCCTCCGAGTATTCGCTAAGATATTGATGAATGCAGTTTCGGCGGCGATTCGATCCGATTTTCCAGTCCAACCTGCAGCACCGTCATGCCCACCGCCATCGCCTCCTAATTGTTGAGCCAATTGTTCCATCATTTTTCCTAAGTGTATTCCTTCGATTGTGGACAAGCGTGGTGCTCTTGCAGTCAACCTTGTGATTCCATCGCGATAACGAGCGACCACAGCGACCTCACATCCGGCTTGAACCAATAGACTGGCAATCCTTCCTTCCAGAATTCCACCATGGGTAATTCCGAGGTTCCATTTGTTCACCTCATGAGATTTTACTCGGCTGAGGGCTTTGATAATCGCTCCCCTATCAGAGGCAGTTATCTCATCTTGTTGGATATGTTCGACAAATTCCTGATATTCGAAAGAGCCTCCGTTAACTAGGTTTGCACCACATTCTAGTGCGGCAGCATCAGCGTGGCGGAATCGACCTGTGTCGGTAATTAGTCCTGCGAGCAAGAGCTTCCTTACTTCGTTGGTTAGAGTTGATGAAGAGAATTGATTTAGGTATTCAAAAACCATTTGTGTAGTGCTTCGGGCATTGCTCTTTATCTCAAGGTCACCGGTATTGAATTGCCAATTTGAGGTTGAATGGTGATCGATTACACAAATTGGTATTCCATCTGGGAGCGTCATTCCTGTTTGGCTCATTGCAGCAGAATCGACGATGATGATTCCGCCAAGATTCTTCGGCCACGGAGAGTCTGCTTTTAACTTGCGAAATGGTGCCGATAATTCATTACATAATTTAGTTGCTAATCGACCCATGTGGAGACCACATGCCATCATTCCTGGGTCTGATGACGCAAGGGCGATTGCAGAACCAATCGTATCCATATCACCATTTGCTCCGGCTAATACAGGCACAGCCCCTCTTTGGGTTGCACTTTGGATCCAATCAGCTAACCGCTGCAATATTATCCCTCAAGGCTTTGTTTTAATTGCTCATAGGTTGAAATTAATTCAGTTTCTTTTTCGGCCATCGTTTCGATTGCGCTCTTCATTTGGCCTAGGGTCAATTCAAGATCTTCCATCAATTTTTCTCGATCCTCGACCTCGATCATAACCGAGCCCATCTGGGAAAGAAGTGCTAACTCGGCCGGTTGATTTTTCACTGCGATTACCGTCGCTTCTAATTATCTCAGTTGTGCCTTTAAGCTCGCAATCTGTTGACGCGCTCCTTGCACCTGCGATACGACCATTTGAAGTTGTGCTCCTTTGTCCATATTGTATCTCACACCTTAGGGGTAGAAGAATCCATCACCTTAATTACGCTTTCAGCAATTATCAGACTTCTCATTCTAGTATTCCAAATCGCTCGCAAATCCTTTGCTCTAGATTCGGTTAGATTCATGTTTAAAAAATGGCCTTCGACCTGAATCTTCTGTTCGGTTGAAAGGCTTGCAGCAAGAGCTACAACATATGGTGAGTCCACCCTTAGACGGGCGGTCCACATTTCGGTTTCACTCCTCTTCTTCTAACTCACCTGCGGCAAGGGCGCGCTCGTATTCGATAGCAGCCTCTTGTGCAATGTAAGCCATGTCTGCGGTAGTTGCACCGTCAGTGTTTCGGCGAATGATT
>CAUZVL010000058.1:0-6346 GCA_963583355.1 Candidatus Thalassarchaeaceae archaeon | reverse complement strand
TGAAGTCGCTATAATTTCGCCTTGATGAAAACAAAGCATATCGGCTGAACCTTCTAGGGCATGGGTCCAAATTATTTTTCCGTTTTCGATACAAACCACGCCCAAGCCGCTGGTTAGGATTACCAATTCGTCGATCACTAAAATTGCCTCTACCCTATCATCGCATTCAACCATCCATAAAGCGGTCCCTTCGCTATCCCAGGATTTTACCATTCCATCCCAGCCGCCAGCGATTATTGAGCCGTCTTTTCCGAGGTGTAATGCGCTTACGGCTTGGCCCAATTCTCGTACCATCCACGCGGCCGACATCATATCCATACTGGGTCCTCTGACTACTCCATCATGAGCGTGTCGGATTCACGTATCCAATCTGATGCGTTTATCCGGTATTGAGAAGGTTAGGGCTAAAGCCATCAGGCCCAAAATACAAGCGCTATAGTAATGTCCCATCGTAAAAATTGCCAGAACCGCACTGGTTCTAATCATCCCCCTGCTACCTTTATTGATGCCAATCATTGCGAACCCAAGAGCTATGGTAGAAAGGCCGATAAAGCCCCAACCAACCAAAATATACATCCCTGCAGCAGAGCCATCCAATAAGGGGAATTCCATTTCCTCCTCTTGGTAACTGATCTCCCTCAAGCAAGACCCATTTCCAAGGCTTTCACAACTCAACGAGGCAAATTCTGTAGAGGGGGGAAGTTCAAAGTTGATTGTGGTAAAGCCTACCGGTTCAAATAATGAAGGGGGGTTGATCAACATACGATGTTGCACTGCGTCGTGCTCTCCACCGTCTTGCCAGCGGATTATTTTAATTATAGTCAAACCGGGTGAGGCGTTTGTAAATTCAAAATATCCGTTAGAATCAGTTTCTGTATCAACAAAAACCCTCATGCCTTGGAGCCCCCTCATGCTGATTGTTATCGATGCACCAGCAACGGGCTCATTATCTGAGATAACCGTCCCAGAAAACGTCGCAGATTCCAACGGGGCTGATTCACCCATCGCATAAATCCATTCGTGAGGTCTAACCAATCCCGAATGTGGATTGATGTAATCAAGGCCATTCGCAATTCCAAAACCACAGATGATAATTACAAAAACTCCAACCGCTTTCAACATAGGATGGCCATCTTCACTATTGACTTCAAACACCCTACCCGATGAAGAAAAAACCGGTGCGCCCTCTTCTGGTAGGACGCTTATATCGTCCAAAAGGCCCGCCATGTATCGGCTTAGATAGAAGAACTACTTGAGTGAGATGCGTCCTTTGGTTTTTGAAATCAATTTTGTCAATTCGGAAGGGTCACACCAAATTGTCAGCTCGTTAGCATCTTTATCAACTACGATTCCCAAACCATATACTTCGCTAATTAGTGATTCTACGGCTCGTTCTCGCACGCCCCCGTCCGATATGACAATCGTTCTTTTTTCGCCATAAAGTGACTGGAGGATTTTATCGCGTAAAATGTCCATTCCCTCACCAGTATGACAAGAAACATGAACCGGATCTGGTAATGAAAGTGATTTGATGATCGCTTCGCAAGTATCTAAATCGCCGCAATTATCAGTTTTGGTCAAAACCACAATCATTTCCAAAATATCATCCCCTGTTCTCTCGAATATCTCTCTTTGAGAGGTGGTGAGTTTTCTCCTCAACTCAACCTCGTCATCGCTTGAATCGGCTAATAACAATAGCAAATCACATTTCAATGCCTCGTCGAGAGTTGCATTGAATGCATCCAACAAGTCCGACGGTAATTCGTCGATAAACCCGATTGTATCAGCCAATAAAATCCTAGGGCTTGCTACCATCCGCCCCACGGTTGTCTCCAAAGTTGAGAATAATTTGTCCTCAACCAATACTTCCTTTCCCGACAATGCCCGAAATAATGACGATTTTCCGGCATTTGTATATCCGGCTAAACCCACGGTTTTCGCACCGCCTCTCCGGCGCTGACGTCGCCTTTCTGTCCGGGCTCTAGCGTGCTTAGCTCGACGTTTGCCCAATTGAGCGATCTCCCTTGAAACTGTTGAGATCACTCCTTGGAGGGCTTGCTGACCACCGCCACCAAATCCTGCTCTCTCCCCGCTGGTCTGCTGGTTTGCAACCTCTCTCAAAATGGTTCTATCGGCTTGTAGTTGAGCGATTCTAACCTGGGTCCGAGCCTCAACACTCGATGCATGAGAAGTAAATAGAGCAAGTAATAATCTAACCCGATCCCATATTTCAATACCGATTACATTGTGGATAGTTACCAATTGCCGCGCGGTTGCGTTGGAGTGGATTATCACCAAATCCACTCCCTTCCAGGGATGACCATCCACGATTGAAGAAACATCGTCACCTACGTCTTGTAATCGGCCTTTTCCGAAAAATCCACGTGCGTCGGGAGAACCGGACTGATATATCTCTTCGATGATTTCGATCCCCATCGTCGCAGCTAATGCTGATAATTCTGATGTATCACCTTCTCTGACCAATAGAATTGCTTTTCGGCCTGAATGATCGGTGCGGCTCTCGCCTAAACCGACGCCCCCGGCGCCGGCAAGGATTGGGATATGCTTCTCCATCGATTATGACGGTGGGGGCTGAGTCCAAGAATGATTCTGATAAAGGTACAAGGTTTTTTGACTAGGGCCGATTATTGTTTATCATGGCAGAGACTTATTCGACGGATATCGATTGGACCGGTTCTGTCGAAGTTGGCAAACGATTGTCCGATTCAATCCCCGAAGGTCTGGCTTCTGAATTGAAGATAGAGGGTGAAAATGCAACCCTATCTGTTTCAATAAAAAGTGAGACCCTCGAACAATTACGCTCTGTCGTCGATAAGGTTCTAGCCTTATTTGGTCAAGAGGAAGATTAGGATTGAATATCGAGAATTACTGGGGCGTGGTCGGATATCTCGAGGCCTCCTCTTCGTTCTATTCTACAAGACTTTAGCATTTTTTTTGCCGCAGAATTCCCCAGTAAATAATCGATTCTCCAGCCTCTATCCTTAATTCTAGCTTGACCCCGATTGGACCACCAAGAGTATGTTTTTTCACCGGCTCCAGCCGATTCTCTAAACATATCACACCAACCATCGGCAAGAAGTTCACTAAACCATTCGCGTTCTTGAGGAAGGAATCCGCTGGTTTTTTTATTCCCTTTCGGATTCCAAATATCGTCTTCGGTATGAGCGATATTTAAGTCTCCAGCCATTATTACCGGTGTATCCATTTTCAGATATTTTTGCCCAAATTCACGCCATTCTGCCATCCAACTTTCCTTATATTTTTGCCGTTCTTCTTTCGCCGAACCACTTGGAAGATAAGTGTTGACCAAGATTAAATCGTCGTGTTTTGTTATCAAAACTCGGCCCTCAGAATCATTGGGGTCAATCTGCCCGCCTTTGCCACGACCTAATTCCTCCGTCGGTATTCTAGAAAGTGTTGCGACACCGGAATATCCTTTCTTTTGAGCAGGGTGTAAGATCCATTGATATCCATTTGGCAATTCCCAATCCTTTGGTAATTGTTCCTCCAAAACCCTGGTTTCTTGCAACAACCAAACGTCAGCGTCAATCTCATCAAAAAAACCATCGATTCCTTTTCGAATCGCCGCCCTCATCCCATTGACATTCCAAGTAACGATTCGCATATATCAGCGGACTATAGTGGCGGTATTCAAACCAGTCCATCCGATAAGGTCTTTTTTTGGCAAGCCAATGAAATATGCTTATTCTCCCTCTTTACCAAAATATGAGTACGCCATCCCGATACTCTTTCATCTAGCAATCTCTCGATTGCATCCAATCCTCCGGTGAGCGAAATACAAGAGAGGTGGGACATTCCTGGTGCTTTTCCACTATGTATTGCAGCTAAATCCAAAATTGCAACATCGCCATCTATCATACCATGTAGACCAGCCAATGGTTGGTAATCTAAAACCATGTCAAGGGTTGAAACAAAAATTGAATCAGATTTTTTATTACCCTGGCAGAGATGTACTTCATCGGCTTCGACTTTGACGCCGGTCGACAAAAGGACACCACCATCGATTACTTCGGCCACTTCGGTATTTGTTTGAATCGGAACTCCGACCTCTTCCAGTGTTGATGCTAAGCGGCCGACAATACCGGCCCAACCTTCACCTACAACGCAAAGATTTCCATTGAGTAGTGCTTTTTCCCGGATTGGAATATCAAGTCCCCATGCCGAGATGAGTTTCAATGCCGATTCTCTAATCGGATCTTCTCCTCTTTTGAGGGCCAATATTTCCCGTGGGCTATTTATTGGCCATAACATTCCATGGCCAACAATTTTTATTTTTTGAGGTCTTACCGGCCGGAGTGATAATTTTACCCTACTGACTTTTTTCACCATTTTGTGAAGCGGCCCTCCTTTTAGAAGGAGATGAGGACCGTGTTCTAATTGAAACCCATGCGAGGATGAACTGGTACCTCTTCCCCCAATAGTGGCTCTTTGTTCAAGGATAATAACTCGATTTCCGGCGAGATGATTTTTTACAGCGGTTACCAAGCCATCGATGCCGGCGCCAACTACCAACACTCTCCTCATACCTATGGCCAAACCGAGGCGAACCATGAAGTCCTCGTCCCCTCAGGCAAGAACATGGCAGAGAAATCCCGCCCGCCTCATGATAGAGGCGGAAAGTTATGGGATCATTCCTCTGGGCCAACTAGATTATTGATTTCAAGTTTTGACCGTTGGACTAGTGCAATTCTGGCCGATGATGGCATCGATATGCCATTAATGGGTTCAAACGACCCGGTAGAAGCAAGGATTATTTCACACTCCGACGGTACCTTGGCTGGTTGTGCCGCTGTAGATCATATGTTACAAATCTGGGCGGGGAGTGTCTCAATTTCTTGGGCTTTTGGTGATGGAAGAAAGGTTAGTTCGGGTGATGAAGTCGCCAGACTCAAAGGAGATAGAGAGACTATTTTAGCGATGGAAAGGCCAATTCTAAACATTTTAGGTCAATTGTCTGGCATCTCTTCAGAAGCGCACAGATGGTCTGCTAAGGCGCCGAAGCAAATCGCTTGTACCAGGAAAACAATTTGGGGGTTACTCGATAAATGGGCGGTTCAACTCGGTGGAGGATTAACCCACAGGTTGTCAAAACTCGATGCTAGAATGTTAAAAGAAAATGATTTAGCAAGTATGTATCCGGAACTCGAAAGCCATGGGGCTAGAATTGCTCGTTTTATTTCTGAGGATGATCAATCTCAAAACGGGGCTTTCTTGGAAATAGAGGTCCGTGATGAAAAAGAAGCGATTATGGCTGCTTTCTCATGGTCTGAAAAGAGAATGATTGATGGCTGTGATAAAATAACCCTCATGTTGGATAATTTCGGCCCTGAACGTTGCAAAAATGTTAGCGATGAGTTGAGTGAAATGGACTTGCGGAAGCACGTTTGGCTCGAAGCAAGTGGGGGAATTACACTCAACGATTTGGACGACTGGAAACAGTGTGGAATCGATGTAATATCGACCAGCGCCATAAACAGAGGCTGCACTCCTCTAGACATTTCGATGTTGGTAAATGATGCTTAAGGGTGGTTGTTTTGGCCGAACATGCCGCTGATCCATCCCATCCGAGATATCGTTCACTTATTATGAGATATAAGCTGGAAGAGGCTGCCCAAAAAGGTATGCTCGCCGGCTCGGCGCTGATTGCTCACGGCAGGGGTGAAGCATACGATTACCTATTGGGGGAGCAGACAATACCCTCAGCGTACGAAGCAACCAAAGCGGCTGCTGCGAGATTGATTGCGGCAAAAAACCCAATAATTTCTCTCAATGGAAATGTTGTTGCTTTGGCCGGCGGACAAATGTTGAAACTTGCCTCACTTCTTAATTGCCCAGTAGAAATAAATATTTTTTACCGCACACCTGAGCGAATGAAAGCATTACTCGACCATTTGAATGGATTGAACGATGAATTAAATTTGAATGTTGAAATCTTGGGGGCTGCCCCTGACGGAAGGATTCCAGGTTTGGAAGGCCCGCGGGCTAAATGCCATAAAAATGGTATATTGGCTTGTGACGTGATTCTGGTCCCGCTCGAAGACGGTGATCGTTGTGAAGCGTTGGTAGCCATGGGTAAGGAGGTTTTAGTAATCGACCTAAACCCTCTCTCACGGTCTGCAAAAATGGGCTCAATAACGATGGTCGATGAATTGTCAAGAGTTGCTAATAATTTAATTGAATTAATACCAAAACACCCCCTTGTCGAGGAGTGGAATAACAATTTGGGGTTGCAGTCTGCCCTCGACCACATTGTTCAAACGATGACTAATAAACTTAATTTGTGACATTTGTAGGGGCAAAATTT
>CAUZVL010000057.1:0-6432 GCA_963583355.1 Candidatus Thalassarchaeaceae archaeon | reverse complement strand
CTGCAGTAAATTGGCTGGGGCAGGTATAGCCGCATGAATTTGTTAACATGTAGACCTCTTTTTCAAGGGTTTTTACATAATTGGCAACCCTTAATGCTGCACCGTTCACATCTAGGGCCCGCTCCAATGTTTTATCTTGGGTCGCAATTCCTGTAGGACAGCGATTTGAATTACAATCTAAGGCCTGAATACAACCCAAAGAGAGCATGAACCCACGAGCGATGTTAACACCATCGGCACCGAGGGATAAAGCGACTGCAACGTCGATTGGGGTTGCTATTTGCCCTGAAGCGAATAGATGGACCTTATTGCGTACCCCATGAGCTTTAAACGCCCAATCGACCATTGCAATGCCTTGTTTCATCGGGACACCGGCATGACTTGCTAAGACCAAAGGTGCTGCACCGGTTCCACCTTCGCCACCATCGACCGAAATAAAATCAGGTCCGCGACCAGGTTGGTCAGCCATCGCTTGAGCGAGTGCTTCTATCTCTTCGATATGACCGGTGACAATCTTGATCCCAACCGGCTTTTTTGCGATTTTACGTAATTTATCGATGAAGTCGAACATCCCATTGACATCATCGAATTCGTCATGACGCGGTGGAGAGAGGATGTCTTTGCCGAGAGGTACACCCCTAATCGCGGCGATTTCGGCGGTGATTTTTTCTTTTGGTAAGATCCCACCTTTGCCTGGTTTTGCCCCTTGCATAAGTTTCAATTCAATCATCTTGACATTTTCTGCGTGGGCGATCTTTGCAAATGATTTTTCGCAGAAGTTTCCTTCATCATCACGGCAGCCAAATTTGGCGGTTCCCATTTGAAAGATGACATCGCCACCCATCCGGTGATAGGGTGCAAATCCACCCTCACCGGTATTGTGGAGGATTCCAGCCATTCCTGCACCTTGGTTGAGGGCGCTGACCGCGCGTGAAGAAAGTGAACCGAAGGACATTGCAGATATGCTGACGAAATGATTCAGAGTGACTGGGTTTTCAACCCCGCTCGCTTCACCTATAACCTTGTGATAACCATCGTGGCCCGAGGATTCTTTGCGAAACATCGCCGGCATCACCGTATAATTTCCAACCGCATCGAAATCAACTTGTGAGCCGAAACCAATCGTATTTTTCTTGCCTTTGGAAGTTGCATAAATCCAATTTCGGGTGACTCGGTCGAATGGTTTCTCTTCCAAATCGTTAGCGAACCAATATTGACGCAATAGTGGTCCCAGATGAACAGCAACCCAGCGGCCCCAGTAAAGAACTGGGAATCGGCGCTGAATCGGATTCTCGGTTTGGGTCAAATCGTGGACGAACAAGAACATCAATCCGATAATAAATGCACCGATACCGACGATTAGAACATGAAGCCAAGAGCCCGAATCAAAGGCTGTCGAAAGAAGATCATAACTCAGATATGCTGCGGTTATACAACCGACCAGCCAGCCAATAATCCAATATCGCATCTTGCCCATATTAAGAGTCAAGACCGCTGGAGGTATTGAAATAACCGCCTACGATTATTAAAATAAATCAAGCCAAATATCTCTGAGTCTCATCAAACCCACCGACAAATACCGGTTGGTCAGTCCTAATGTCGATTATTACTGGAACTGTTCGATGCCCGGTTTCGGCGACAACCTCGGCTCTAGCGCTCGGGTCGTGATCAAAATTAATCTCGGTGAATGAAAGATTTCTTCGCGTTAGAAAGCGCTTCACCGCAACGCAATAGGGGCAAACGGTAGTAGAATAAACTAGGAAATCGGTATCCGCTGCGGTATCTGCCATGATTCTGCTCATAGCCTCACCTCAGGGTTTGACCCTTTTCAATCTAGCCTTGAACAGTTAAGCCGTCATAATCTATTGACCATTCTAGAACCTTCCATGGAATCGCTAGTTTTACCGCTTCAGGGTCTCTTGCAATTATACCGACAAAACCACCTGCTGCAGCGCCCATGCCTTTCCATGCTCTAACACCTTCGATCTCCTTGAGCAATAGATACGGCTCATTGAGACTCGGGTCCAATTGGCCGACCGCTTGGGTATATGCGTTCATTGCCTCACATACTTTGTAGCGGTCGTCCTGTTGTACCGCACTCGCCATATCGCGTCCTGATTGACGAATCGCCATAAGGTAGGGCAAGACTTCTTCATATCGTGACCAAACACCAGAGTGCAGGTCGCCAGAGGTATGACGAATACCCGTGTCAGCAATAATGAGATGTTGTTCAAGCCAATTTGTGAAGCGTAATCCGGGGGTTAAGGGAAATCTTTCGACCTCTTCTCCGATGAATTTGAGATGTTGAATTCCACCATATCTCGCAGCCCATTGATCTTGGCGGCCACCGTGATTTCCAAGTATCTTCTCAAATTGAAAGGCCATCTCTTCACAATTTTCTTCTCCATTGATAGCCGCCATCAATGCGACATTGATCGCACCTGTGGTTCCAAGGCCAGAGCCGATTGGAATCTCACAAGAATATGATGCTGCTAATTTCCCATCCGCATCGATATTTACCTCTGCATGGGCATAATGGTTGATTGCGATATTGACGACATCACCGCCAACCTGTTGACAAAACGGTGGTGCGTCCGTCCAGCCTCCAGCGAGATCTATTCTGACCGGAGCGCGTGCCTTTGCCATAATTTTACCATGATTGGTTCCAATATATGGGCTCTCCCACGAGCAGGGGTTGGAGAATAGAATCTAAAGACAGACCATGTGATTTGCCAGCTGAATTGTATGATTGGCATTATTGCTGGTACGAAACGACCTAAAGTCGACTTTGGAAGATTAATTATAATGAAGTCCAATTGTAAAATCAAATTTTCAATTGGATTTTTTACACTAGTGATTCTAGCCATTTTTTAATTGAAAAGTGAAATTCAATTGGAATCATATGTCCTTTTTGGTGTTGAACTCGAGTAACATCCCAATTTGCTTGTTCAAATAATTCGGCAATTTCGGCCCCAGATTCGAGTGAAACTCGATGATCTTGTTCTCCATGCATCCAAAATAGACTCCCGGCTGAAATTTCCTCCAACCTTATCTTCAGTTCGAGCGGTCGGACCGCTCGAGTGGCGATTGCAATTATTCCAATCACATCTAAATCGAATTGCAGAAGCTCTTGAGCCATGGCTCCGCCTTGGCTAAAACCACCTAGAACCAACATATCATCCGGTAATGATTCTTTAAGCCGCAATAAACTGACATCTATATCGTCTAATTCTTTTGAACTGAGAATTCTCCGTCCAGGATCATCTTTCTCATCCTCATACCTCCACCAAGTATAACCTCGTTTCGGATGGGTAAAGGGTGCTTGAGGAACCATAAGACCCCACCCCGCTGGTAGGATTTTCTCGGAGAAGCCCTGCATCAACTCAGTACTACCTGTCATACCGTGCATCATCACAAGAGTCGGCATAGTGCCCCAACTCTCTCACAGAACCCAGTGATTTTCGATTCCACCGGCTACCTTCAAATGGATATAAGAGGTCGAACCTCTAAGGCTTACCGTCAAACTATATTCATCGGTCTGACTAGGAATAGTGCCTAATCCGCCTGATTCTCTTGCACCAGAGCCCCAAGCACGTGCGAGGGGGGAATTACCGGCATGGTCTTTGATTGTGAGTGACCCACTTCCGCCTTGGGCAATATCTACATCTAAATACCAAACCAGATAATCGAAATTAACGCCGCTTGGATGCCCATTATCGAGGAAGGTATCATAGATGTCGCCATCACTCTCTTCATAGAGTTCATCTTTGAGATCTGTTGCTTGAATGAACCATACATCGCCTTCGTAATCTCCGCCGAGTTGGCTCAAGGACATTTCCATTTGGACCTCATTTGAATCATCGGCCCAAAGGAATTTTTCCAGAAAACCATATTCTCCATCGAAACGATATGAGAGATGATGTCCTTCGCTACTGGTTGCGGTTACAACCGCTATACCATCATTGAAGCCGATGGTTTCTGCTTGCCAATCTTGACCGAGTAAAGTGAACTCCCATGTATCCCCTATCACCCATGGGAAATTGAAAACATTTTGAGCCACGCCATTTTCAAATACCGAAAGATTGTCCATCGCTATTCGCCCGAGGAAGGGATTGTGGTTGATGACCGCATGTCTTTGAGCCTCTCTCTGAGAAGAGATACCAAGCATAAATAATCCCTCTTCTTCACTAATATTTGCGACGACGAGCCTTGCACTATCCTCTCCAAATTGCGGGGTTGAAAAGGTGTAAAGCCACCAATCTCCCTGTTGCCAGCCTGGCTTTTCGCTAAACTCACCAGAATCAACGGTGGTTTCTTGGCCATTATCCAAGCATCCCGCTAGAGTTAAACTCATCATCAGAAGGGCCAAAAAGACTGCTCGCATGTTTAACCCGTGCCAGCCGCCTTTTTTGAGGCGTTCGATTGTTTGCATTATTCTCAAATAAGTCCGGTTGTGGTTAAATTACCAGTTCCAGCAAGAACAACAGCCACGATAGACATCAATTTGATGAGGATATTTAACGAAGGTCCAGAGGTGTCTTTGAATGGATCACCGATGGTATCGCCAATGACTGCAGCCTCGTGTGAGGCATCGCCCTTCTTTGCTCCTTCGATATGACCTTGCTCAATAGCCTTCTTTGCATTGTCCCAAGCGCCACCGGCGTTGGACATGAACAGAGCCATCAAAACTCCGGTCACAAGAGAACCTGCGAGTAGACCGCCCAGAGCGACCGAACCGAGTATTAGACCGACCATTACTGGTGCAAGAATCGCTACAACACCAGGTCCGACCATCTCACGAAGAGCGGCTTTGGTGGATATATCGATACACTTTTGTGATTCAGGCTTAACGCCTTCTTTTCCTTCCAGAAGACCGTCTATCTCACGGAATTGGCGGCGTATTTCGGTGACCATCTCGTCGGCAGCCTTGCCGACGGAATTCATGGTCATAGCAGCGACTACGAATGGAAGACCCCCACCGATGAGAAGGCCGACCACTACCATCGGGTCGGTCAATTCCAAAGTGAGGCCACCCACAGCGGTAGTATAAGCTGCGAATAGAGCGAGTGCGGTAAGAGCAGCGGATCCGATTGCGAATCCTTTTCCAACAGCTGCCGTAGTATTACCGATAGAATCGAGAGCATCGGTGATTTCACGAACCTCTGGCCCAAGATCACACATCTCAGCGATTCCACCGGCGTTATCGGCGACCGGTCCATACGCATCGACTGTCATGGTGACGCCGACTGTTGCGAGCATTCCCATAGCCGCCATTGCGATTCCATAGAGGCCGGCAGTTCCACCGCCCATGAATTCGTTTGCGCCCATGATTCCAGCCGCGATGAGTAAAACAGGGATGAAAGTAGACATCATTCCGACCGACAATCCTGCGATCGCATTGGTAGCAGGTCCTGTATTAGACATCGCTCCGATGTGTTGAACCGCCTTTGGTTTGATTCCAAAAATTGGCTCAATTCCGGTATAGTATTCTGTTACCAATCCGATGAGAATCCCTACGGCTGACCCCAGTACAACAGAGTGCATAACGCCGTATTCGACATTTATGAGCCCCTGATTTATTGCAGCATATCCACCTGCTGCAAAAAGAACTGCACCGATGAAAGTTGTGTTGCGAAGGGCTGCCGCTGCGTCTTTGCCGTTTTTTAGAATGGTCATCGAGAAGACACCGATAATTGAAGCGGTATAGCCGATGAATCCTAGAAGGATCGGAAGGATGACGTAATCGGAAGACATTCCGCTGTTTTCACCGCTTGCAATAATCATCGCTGCGATGATGGAACCGACGAAAGATTCGAAGATATCTGCGCCCATCCCCGCAACATCGCCGACGTTATCTCCGACGTTATCGGCGATGACACCTGGATTACGAGGGTCGTCTTCTGGAATTCCGGCTTCGATTTTTCCAACAAGGTCAGCACCTACATCGGCGGCTTTGGTGAAAATACCGCCACCGACACGAGCGAATAGGGCGATTGATGAAGCACCCATGCCGAATCCTGCCGCAGCCGAGATGTCTGCGTTTTCAGTTCCAGCACCGAGCCAATAAGCGATGAGAGAAATACCGAGAAGACCGAGGCCACCTACCGATAGCCCCATTACAGCTCCACCGTTATAGGAGACCGCAAGAGCAGCGGATTGCCCACCGTTCTTTGCTGCCATTGCGGTTCGGCCATTGGCCGAGGTTGCCGCGCTCATTCCCGCAAGACCAGCGAGTACCGATGCGATGGCACCTGCAAAGAATGCAATAGAGGTATTCATGTCATTGAGGACTGCTAATAATCCACCGACAACTACAACGAATACGGCGAGTACCTTGTATTCAGCCATCAAGAAGGCCATAGCGCCTTTTTGAATCTCTTCTGTGATCTCAGCAACCTTTGGGTTGTCGATTTTAATTCCGTTTACTTTCCT
>CAUZVL010000056.1:0-6440 GCA_963583355.1 Candidatus Thalassarchaeaceae archaeon | reverse complement strand
AAAGTGATGCGCTTACAGAAATCGCCCGCCTAGAAGAGAGAGTTTCGATTTTGAAAACTATCGCACCTCTAAATATTCCATTGGATTTGATGACAGGTGTCTCAGCGGTCGACGTTTACCTGGCACAGACGCCTAAAGCGAATAAAGCAATGGACAAATTCAGCGATTTATTGAAGCACATCGAGATCCATATTGCAGACGACGTCATTGCGGTTGCTTGCCAAGGCCTTCAGGCAGCTGAAGTTCAGATGGTGATGGGTGAGCTGGGTGCAAAACCAATTCAAATCCCCAGCGGAGAAGGTAAGCCCACTCAATTATTGAAAGAGGCACAAACAGAAATCGCTTCTTTGAAGGTAACAATTGCTGCCTCCGATTCAAAACAAGAATCTTGGGATTCTGCAAATGGCCGAATGTTATTGGCAATTCAAGAACACTTAGAGCGCGAAACCGAAATCCTCACTGGTCACAACCTTTGTGCGACCTCTGCTCATGCCTTCGCACTCGAGGCTTGGCTCCCCACCGAGTCAGCAGATAAGGCTCGAAGTGTGCTTTCAAAAACTTCTTCTCACCTAACGATTGAAGAATTTGTCGAGGCTCATGGCCATGGTCATGATGATGAGCATGAAACCGAGTATCCACCGATTGAATACGATAATCCGTCATTTACCGCCCACGCCTCTTTGTTGACCAATTTGGTTGGACGGCCAAAATATGGTACTATTGACACAACTAGCATGATCGCTTTCACCTTCCCGATTTTCTACGGATTAATTCTTGGAGATGCTGGATATGGGCTATGTATTATGGCTTTAGCATACTTTCTAAAGGTCAAAATCGGCCACCAGCCAACCGGAGCAATCGCTTCGAGAATATTGATGAATATGGGAATAGCAACCTTGGTAGTGGGGATTCTTACCGCTGAAGCATTTGGATTTATTATTCAAGATTGGGCTGCATTTGCTTGGTTCTACGAACCATTACACCATTCAACTGTGAATTTGTTAACCGGTACCATCTTTGAAAGTTTATTCGGTCTATCTCATACCTACTTACCTTTCCATCGCGCTAGCGGCGCTCTAACCGACTACATTTTACTCGCGGTGTACATTGGATGCGCTCACCTTTTGTTAGGATTTATAATTGGATTCATCAATGTCTTCAGAGCCCATGGTCCTGTAGCAGCCTTCTTCGAAAAGGGCTCTTGGATACTAATTCTCATCGGCGGTGCTGCTCATATTCTCAGATTCTTAACCGATGATACCTATGGTACCTTCGAAGGTTCAATTTGGTCTGCAATGATTGTGATTGGAATCATTTGTCTGATTTATGGCCTTGCTGTTTACGAAGGCTTCGGCTGGCTTGGTGGAATCATAATGGGTCCTATCGAAACCTTTGGTCTATTGGCCAATACCCTTTCTTATCTTCGAATAATGGCTGTTGGTGTCGCTGGGGTGAAAATCGCTGAGGTCGGAAATGAGATGGGATTCCATGCCATGACCGAAGCGGCTTCATCCGGCGATTATCTACTGATAATCCCCTTCCTTGTACTCTGGATCGGCGTCCAGGTATTTGCTCTTGCTTTAGGATTGCTCAGCCCGAGCATCCACGCTATCCGTCTGCACTTTGTTGAGTGGATGGGTAAGTTCCACGACGGCTCCGGTGAGGAATTCTCACCTTTGGGTGGCCGTCCCCTCCACGTCGAGGGTCAAACATCATAGTCCAACCTTATAGGACAAATTGGAGGTAGAAAAATATGAACACAAAAATCGTTAAAATGAGCCTACGCACACTGATAGTACTCATGGGTATTGCCATGATTGCACAGGGCGTACTAGCAGCAACAACAGAAGCATACGACGGATGGGGCAAGTACATGGGATCTGGAATCGCTCTAGGTCTCGCTGGCCTTGGAGCCGGCATCTCTCAGGGAAGCATTGGCAGCGCAGCTGTCGGTATGCTCGCTGAAGATGGCAGCAAATTCGGACCTGCTTTGATCTTTACAGCACTACCAGAATCCATCGTGATTCTAGGTGCATTGCCACTGTTCCTCTGAACAGGGCTGGCTACTCCCGAGTTTTTGGCTCGGAAGATATGGCCGGAGGTGAAAAGATGACACTAAAACAACTCGCATCAGACATTGCCGCTTCAGCAGAAGCGGAAGCTAAAGCAACTCTCAAATCTGCTAAGGCAGAAGCGAAAGACATCGTCTCCCAAGCCGAGGCACGCGCATCTTCAATCTCTGAAGATGCTGCAGGAAAAGCGGGCAAGGAAGCAGACCAAATTTCGAAAGAATTGGTTGCGTCCGCTCGCCAGGCCAATCAAAAGGAGATTCTAATCGCCCGCCGGGTCGAACTCGATGCTACTTTAGCACAATCTCGTACCCAATTAGGCGATGCAAGCCTAGGTGGCCGGGGGTCCCTGCTCAAGCATTTGGTTAAGCAGGCAACTTCGATTGGTGAAGGTAAGATGGTCTTACGCCCAACTTCAATTGACCGCTCCGCACTTACGGATGCCGCAAAGGCATTCAGTATGGGTGAAGATGTGGATGGATTGGGCGGCTTTATTCTAGAAGCAGAAGATGGATCGGTATCTTTTGACATGCGCTTCGACACATTGTTGGAGAATGCGTGGGTCGATCAAAGAGCATCTATCAATGAAACACTATTCGGATAATTAGGAAGTGAAGTCGATGGCAATTCTTGGAAATAATACCGGTTATGTGGCTGCACGAGCCAAATCTCGCCGAGCGAGATTAATGGATCGTACTCGGTTACGTCAACTGATCCAACAGTCGCCAGACCAACTTACCGTCGCAGTAGCAGATAGCGGTTATCGTACTGAGATTGACCTATATGCTGGCCACTTTAGCGGTGGCGACCTCGTTGAGGCTGCTCTGACCCATAATCTTCAGAGCGAACTGAGTAATATCATAAAACTCTGTAATGGAAAGGTTCGCGATCTCGTAGAGATTTACACCGGAAGATTCCGTTATCATAATGCGAAGGTAGTACTTCGTGCTGTGGTCAACGAGATTGAAGTAGCAAAGGTTGCACACTCGATACTCCCCGAACAGAGCGAGGTTAACGCACCTTGGCTGGCCATGATTGAGGAAGCATCTACAATTCGCCAAGCCGTTGAGCAAATGCGCAGACTCCCATTCGGGAAAGCGTTGCTCGCATTGGGTGAAGAGGCTAAATTGCAGGATTACGAGGACCAACTAGACCGTCATTACTTCAAGAACTCCCTCAGTAAATTGGGTGGAGGAGCGCCAGATGTCCGTATTTTGCGAAATCACATCGCTAGTGAAATCGATCACCGCAATATTATCAATATACTCGAAGGTCAGACTTTTGGTCTTTCTTCCGAGGATATCCAACAAGCCCTCATCCCTGGTGGGCGCTTGTTCACCGAGAGTTCGTTCTCTCAGGTCAGCAATGGCCGGGACGGACTTCTCGATGCGCTACGTCAAGCTAATAATTTCGACTTTGAATCATTCCAAGAAGCCATCGCTTCAAGTGATGAAACAAAGACCCTTGACCCTCTCATAACTTGGTTAAGTGCTCGTGAGCACTCACAGATGAAGCGCATGAGTTATCTCCACCCGATCTCCGCCTTACCGGTGATTCATTATGTTTCATCCAAGATTATGGAGGTCGATGATTTACGCCTGATCGTGCGTGGCCGCTTAGCCGGTCTCTCGGCCGAGGTATTGGAGGCACACGTGCTCTGAGGTGATATTTATGGACATAGCAGTAGTAGGCAGCGCTGAGTTCACGCTCGGATTTCAATTAGCAGGTATTAACACATTATACAACCCTGAGGGCGAGGAAGCTACCTCCAAAGTCTTCAGGGATTTACTCACAACAAAGGGTGTGGGAATCGTGGTCGTCGACTCCGCGGTTCTGGCCACCCTGCCGGAGCGTCTGCGAAACAGACTCTCCCAAAGTATTACTCCAACCGTTCTGGGTATCGGAACTGAGGAGGATACGACCCTTCGCGATACTATTCGCAAGGCAATAGGAGTCGACTTGTGGAAATAATTTCCAAAAAATGGAGGAATAATATATGAATAATGAAGGATTGATTTACCGTATTTCAGGGCCAGTGGTTACAGCCATTGACATGAAAGCGGCAATGTACGATGTTGTCCGTGTTGGAACGGAAGGCCTAATGGGAGAAGTAATCGAATTACACGGCGATAAGGCTGTTATTCAGGTGTACGAGGATACATCTGGAATACGTCCTGGAGAGATTGTAGTGAACACAGGAGAGACTCTTTCAGTTTCTCTTGGACCTGGTTTGCTAACTCAAATCTATGATGGAATTCAAAGACCTCTTCCAACTCTTGAAAAAGAAATGGGTGTTTTCCTAACCCGTGGTGTCGATGCTGATGCATTTGACCTAGAGAAGATTTGGACCTTTGAACCACAAGTCTCCGTTGGAGATTCTGTAGTCGGAGGACAAGTTATTGGACACGTCCAAGAAACCGATACAATCGTTCACAAGATTATGATCGTTCCTGGAAAGGGCGGTATAATCAAGTCGATTGAATCTGGAGATTTCAATGTCACTCAAACCATCTGTGCCTTTGAAGATGGAAGCGAAATGCAGATGATGCAAAAGTGGCCAGTTCGAACTCCACGTCCTTACCAACAAAAATACCCACCAGTAATCCCTCTCATAACTGGAATGCGTATTCTTGATTTCCTTTTCCCATTGGCGAAGGGTGGTGCAGCAGGAATTCCAGGTCCATTCGGGTCCGGTAAGACTGTTACACAACAATCTCTAGCAAAGTATTCTGACGCACAACTCGTTGTTTACATCGGTTGTGGAGAGCGTGGAAATGAGATGACTGAAGTATTGGATGAGTTCCCTCATCTAATCGATCCAAACACTGGAAAACCATTGATGGAAAGAACAGTAATGATCGCAAACACCTCGAATATGCCTGTAGCTGCTCGAGAAGCATCTGTGTACACAGGAATTACAATCGCCGAGTACTATCGTGACATGGGTTACGATGTTGCTCTTATGGCAGATTCTACATCCCGTTGGGCTGAAGCAATGCGTGAGATTTCCTCCCGTCTTGAAGAAATGCCTGGTGAAGAAGGATATCCTGCTTACTTATCGACTCGTATTGCTGAGTTCTACGAACGTGCTGGCCGTGTTGAGACCTTGAATGGAGAAGACGGTTCAATTACCGTTATTGGTGCTGTTTCACCACCTGGTGGAGATATTTCAGAACCTGTATCACAAGGTACACTTCGTATTGTAAAGGTATTCTGGGGTCTGGATGCTGGTCTTGCTCGTCAACGCCACTTCCCAGCGATTAACTGGTTGAATTCATATTCGCTGTACCCGCAGAGTCTTGACCAATGGTTCAGAGATAACATTGCACAAGATTTTCCTGAAATCCGCACTGAATTATCTGGATTGTTGCAAATTGAATCAGAGTTGCAAGAAATCGTACAACTTGTCGGTTCCGATGCACTTCCAGTTGGCCAACAATTGACACTTGAAGTCGCTCGTATGATACGTGAATATTTCTTACAACAAAATGGATTCCACGAAGTAGATGCATATTGTGATATCAACTTGCAATATAAGATGGCAAAGGCAATCCTTTCATTCCAAGAATCGGCTAAGACCGCAATGGCATCTGGAGCTCAACTAGGGGATGTAGTAAACGTCCCTTCGCGTTCAGACCTAATGCGTGCCCGTTTGAACAAAGGATACATCGATACCATCGATGACATGGTAAAAACCATGCTCGATGAAATAGCTGCTACCGTTGAGGAGAACTGAGGGGGAATTATCATGACTGGAAAAGAATATAGAACAATTACAGACGTCAAGGGACCACTAGTTTTCTTGAATAAAACAGAGCCTGTTGCATTTGGTGAAATCGTATCATTACGTTTATCCAATGGGACAATTAAGAATGGACAAGTACTTGATACATCAAATGATTTAGTTATCGTACAAGTGTTTGAGGGAACTGCAAAGATCGATAGAGATGCAGGTGTAACCTTCATGGGAGATGTTTTCAAACTCCCAGTTTCAACTGATCTAATCGGCCGTATTCTTGACGGTGCAGGTCGTCCACGTGACGGCGGACCTGAGATTGTAGCTGAAGAGACCGCTGATATTATTGGTGCAGCGATCAACCCGTACAGCCGCCGTAGCCCACACGATTTCATTCAAACTGGAATCTCCGCTATTGACTGTTGTACTTCTTTGGTTCGTGGACAAAAGTTGCCGATTTTCTCAGCATCAGGTCTACCACACAATGATATTGCATTACAAATCGCTCGTCAAGCAAAGTTAACCGCTTCAGATGAAGAATTTATTGTAGTATTCTGTGCTATGGGTATTACAGCCGAAGAATACAATTTCTTCCGTGCTGATTTAGAGAGAACAGGTGCGCTTGAAAGTGCGGT
>CAUZVL010000055.1:0-6548 GCA_963583355.1 Candidatus Thalassarchaeaceae archaeon | reverse complement strand
TTCCTCGTCAATGAGACAACATTGGTTGTAAAGGATGAATTAGCAGTAGAACTGAATTCAACAGACGGCAACTTATTCAATGTGGAAATGGCAGATGACTGGTCTAAAAAAGAGTTCACAATCACCAATAATGGTAATTCAGTAACGAGCCTTAATTGGTCGCATAGTCTTGGCCCAGACGGCTGGCAAATCGGCTTTTCAAATACGCCTCCTACAATTTTACCACGTGAAACTCTGACACTCTCAATAAGTGCTATACCACCTTTACAGACTCCAGCAGGTGATGCTGGATTCCAACTTGGAATCTATGTTGAAGCTAGTAATTCTAGAGAATCTATTTCTACAGAATTAATTTTTGAAATAATGATAGAATCTAGCCCATTTGCAAATCTAAAAACAGATGAAAACAAACCATTATTGACAATTCCCAGAGATAGCACTGTCACCCAAACCATCACTATTACCAACGATGGTAACGCACCATTAAATGCTCAAATTAGTGTAATGATCGCTGCTGAAGATTGGGAGGTCTCAATTGACAAAACAAGTATAACCAATCTTGGAGTTGGCCAATCAGTCGAGGTAATCATAAGTGCTTTGCCTAATCAAGATACTGCGACAGGACTTGAAAAAATCATTTTCACCGTCAACTCAGATACTAGTCTATCCACATTGGAGCTAGATGCAAGCGTCGAAGCAAAAAAATCAACAGGTGGTCTATTCGGAATCTTACCCACTTGGGCTGCTGGCTCAGTGTTTGTGATGCTAATCCTGTTGATTTCCGTCGTTGCAATCAGAATTAAAAAAGCCAGTCCAAAGGATTTGACGGGTGAAGAATTAGTCGCTCCTGATGCTCACAACTTCGCCGACGATGGAGGCCGAAGGGACGACATTATGGATATGGGTCAAGCGACCGATAATGTCGCTACAGGCCATGTTTCAGCCGAAGAAGTCGCTGCTGCGATGATGGATTCAATGCCGGCTTTGCCAACTCTAGGAGCACCTGTCATCCCTCAAGGTCGACCACCTTCGAGTGAAGTAGCAAAGGCTCTACCTCCAATTATTCCAATCGGTAGGCCTCCTCAAATAATTCCTCAAGTGCCATTGGCCCCTCCGTTACCGCCAAATGGATTACCACCTGGTTGGACTATGGAACAATGGCAACATTATGGCCACCAATGGCTATCTCAACAAGGCCAACAATGAAAACAGGGTTTCACCCCGCATCCAATATGAGCAGCATCGTATTGTTCGGCCCACCGGGGGCAGGGAAGGGTACTCAAGCCCAGAGGATCATGGAATCTACCGGTTTACCTCAGGTTAGTACCGGCGATATGTTGCGAGCTGCGATCAAAGCCGGAACCGAAACCGGTTTGAATGCAAAGACCTACATGGATTCCGGTAAATTAGTCCCGGACCAAGTCATAATCGCATTGATCGAACAGAGGATTGAGCAAGAAGATGCAAAAGGTGGAGTCATGTTCGATGGTTTCCCAAGAACCATACCTCAAGCCGAAGCATTGGCCGAGATTACTGAAGTAAGCCATGTGATTGCGATTCAGGTCCCTGATGAGAAAATCGTCTCGAGGATTTGTGGGCGTTTCACCTGTGGGAATTGTTCGATGGTTTTTCACGACGAATTTAACCCAACCAGCCAAGAAGGCATCTGCGATGGCTGTGGTTCAAACGAATTCAAACGCCGTGCTGACGATAATGCCGATACCGTTCTAAGCCGATTAGGCGCTTATCACGAGCAAACTTCACCACTAGCTGCTTGGTACGAAAGTAAAGGGATTTTCTATTCCATCGATGGGGACCGTGCCATCGATGAAATTACTGTAGATATTCTTATCGCGCTGGAGTGAGGTCGATTTCTATGGGTCGGAATCGTGGTCGGGCAAAACATCAGCGTCGCGAAAAAGCTCTGGATGCCCAACAGAGATTATCGTCGGTAATAACCGATACGTCAATGCCAATGCCCATTCGCCAAAACGCAGCAAAACATCTTGTTAAATGCTCGAGCCGTCATCGCTTGCCTTTACCACAACATCATCGTCATTGGATTTGTCGAAACTGCACCCAATTACTGATACCAACGGTATCTTCACGGGTTAGAATCCGTTCTGGTCAAAGGGTAATCACTTGTTTTAATTGTAACCAAGTTCGCCGTTTTGGCAATAAGGGGGGCGCTATATGACAAAAATTCCAACAAATATCAAACATGAAGCTATGAGTCGTGAATTCAAACCTAGTGTCCGCATCGGGAAAACCGGTTTAACCGACGGAATCACCGAAGAGATCAAAGATCAACTCAAGAAAAGAAAATTAGTTAAAATCAAGATAAATAAAGGAATCTATGAACGTGAAGCCCGGAATGAACTCTGGCAACATTTGGAGCAAGAAACCGGAGCAACGTTGGTTATATCACGTGGTAATGTTGCTGTTCTGTGGTTGAATTAGTAGCCAACACTCATAGACACCTCTCGATTCGCATTTGATATGGCGGGCTATGGCTTGGGCAGAAGACATCCCTCATATTGGATTGCTTTAGCCGCTTTAATCACCACGGGAGTATTCAGTTTCCTTGGAAATGGTCTTGCTGCCGGCGGTGGAGCAGTCGATATCGGAATCGTGTTGAAAGAAGGTTTAGGAAATACTCCGGTTTGGGTCGGATTGGCAATTCTGTTGGGGGTTTACGCCATGATAATTACCGAGGTAGTACATCGTACATTAGCCGCAGCAATCGGCGGGCTATCGGCTATCTTTGCCCTTAATTATTACAAGGTTGGCGATTCGCTTTCATTAGCCCAAACCACTACTTTGATCGAGTGGGAAACGATTGGGTTATTGCTTGGAATGATGGTAATGGTCGGCATAATGTCCCATACAGGTGTTTTCGAATATTTTGCGGTTCAAGCCTACAAAAAGAGTGGGGGGAATGTCTGGTCATTAGTGGTGATTCTATGTGTGGTGACCGCGGTTTTATCAGCCTTCCTCGACAATGTCACCACTATGCTATTGCTAACTCCTGTAACGATTCAATTGGCTCGGGTTTTAGACTTGAAACCGATACCGATTCTAATCGCTGAAGTTCTGTTTTCTAATATTGGTGGAACTGCTACCATGATCGGTGACCCCCCAAATATCATCATCGGATCGATGATGTCAAAAAGTGCAATCGCCGACAGTAAATACCCCACTCTAGCGGATGGTGGCGTCGGATTCAATGATTTCATTATCGAATTAGCACCAGGGATTCTATTGACAATCGTTCCAACATTTATGATGCTAAAGTGGATTTACCGCGATGAGTTCAGCGGTGAACGAGTCCGTGATGTCAAGGAATTAGAGGCGAAATATGGAATTAAAAACCCAAAAATGCTCAAATCTTCCGGTTCAATCCTCGGACTCGTAGTTCTTGGTTTCTTCCTAAATCCAATACTCCATATCCCGGTGTCCTGGGTTGCATTGATAGGGGCGGTTTTGATGCTATTGGTGACTGATCGCCACGATTTAGAAGGGCCGCTCGAAAAGGTCGAATGGTCAACACTTATCTTTTTCGCTGGTCTTTTTGTGCTGATTCACTCGCTTCAACATCTTGGGGTCATAGAATGGATTGGCCAGCAAGTAATCTCTGCCATCGTCTCCTTCGAAGAATCTTCCAGATTGGTCGCAGCGCTGGTCATTTTGCTATGGGTGAGCGCTATCGCTTCGGCATTCATCGATAATATCCCATATACGATAACGATGGTGCCCGTGGTATTACAGATATCTTATGAGCTCAATTTAGACTTGGGTCCAATGATTTGGGCTCTGGCATTCGGTGCGTGCTTAGGTGGGAATGGAACATTGATCGGCGCATCAGCAAATGTCGTCACCGCCGGGATGGCAGAGGAAGCAGGCTATCCGATATCGTTCAACCAATTCTTCCGTGCGGGCTTCCCGGTTATGCTTCTAACGGTTTCGATAATCACAATTTATGTGGTGTTGGTATTCGGGGTTGACCCCATCCACAAATGGACTCTATTATGCATTGCAGGGTTTGGAGTAATCTGGCAATATTCTCGTGGTAAGAAGCGTGGAAAGAATTGGGCCGAAGCACTTGTCGATGACGAGTCAATTTTCAGTTCTGAAGAGTGAAACTAATCGCTCAGACCGGCGGTGTGTTCAAAGGCGACACTCACCCGTCACCAACTGTACGGGAGGGCAAGACATGGATGAATGCAGAGTTTGTGGTATGCTTTTTCTTGGCGGTGGTGCTTGTCCTTCGTGTGGTTCTCAGATATCTAACGACCTTAGTTCAGAGGTAAAGACCGAGGACGATATGATTCCCGGCTTAGCAGATGCGGCCGCATCACTCATCGAAGAACAAGAAAATGTTCAGCCCCAAGCGAAAGTCCTACCATTTGGAATGGGTGCTCAAGCAGAAATTCTTCCATCTCAACTACCTTTCGGTGTAGGCTCTATGACCGAAAATATCGACGAGATAGAAATTTCAAACCCCGAAGAAGAGGTCGACGCTATCCTAGAAGTTGAGATCGCCGAAGAAAATGAAATCATCGAAGAAGAAATTCATCTTCCTGAACCAATTATTACACCCGAACTCATACCGGAGCCAAGCCTAGAACCTGCTCTATCGCTAGCCATGGAACCGACCCTGGAGGCAATTCCAGTACCAACTCCGCTACCACCTCTGAAAGCAACTGCGTTGCCGCCTCTGGAAGCAATTGCGTTGCCACCTCTGAGAGCATCTGCGTTACCCCCTCTGGAAGCAACTCCGGAACCTATGCGAATTCAAGCCCAAGCAGTAGTCGAAGCACCTAAGTTCGAAGTAATTTCCGAAGTAGTCACCGAAGAAACCCCCGAAGAAGTCCCCGGAGAAGTCCCCGAAATGTGGCGAATCGATGCTGAAGAAGCAGACCTCGAATCAATTTATTTGCAAGAGGATAAAATCATCGAAGTTACATTCGCCGATGAATTCGATACCGATGAAGTGTTCGTTCAATTCGATGATTTCCATCACGAATCGAATGCACCTCTCCTTTCTGAAATCGAAAACTCTCCTGAACTACACCCTGCTTCGGCAATTGCTGTCGAATCCGATGATGATGCACTCAAAGCCATCATTAGTTCATCTTTCAGCCAAATGGGCCAAGGTGCTTGGTCCCAGGCTGCTCAAATTCTTCAAGCAGCATCTGCGATGAAAATAAATCATCCACCAATTCTCAACAATCTTGGGCTTTCTATCCTTCAAAACGCTCTTGAGATGGACGAAAAGGGCGTTCCGTTTGCATCTAGTCAATATGAGGCTGCGATCATGGCTTTACGTCAAGCTGCAAAAATAGATAGTACCAATGATACGATTCTCCTCAACCTTTCCCATGCCCTCTTGGTTAGTGGCAGGGTCGAAAAAGCCTATGGGGTTATCACCGTCTTATCCGGGCGTGCGCCAGAGAATCTCGAGGCGGCAAATCTGATGGGTGCATGTTTGATTCAAATGGGACGAAATAGCGAGGCTCGTGATGTCTTGATGCCCCATTCTGGCGATGCGATTGTTGCTGCAAATCTTGCCCGATTATGATACGGCAATGTATCGCTAAGTCCTGATTACGGAAAATAAGCCGAAATAGACTACTTATACAAGGCGCTAAAGCGTGATACTGCGGCCCTTTCCAGTACAGTCTCCCACCCCCCTCCTAACAAGGCCCATCCCGGTGCCTTGATATATGGGAGGTAGGTCGGGGGGTTGCTTATGCACCCGTGTATGGCAACATACATGGGGAAGTGACTAGAAGGGCCGCCCTGCGGGGAGACGGTCTTTCCAAGATGTCTAAATTGGCATGACTGGATACCGAAGGGTTACTCGCACAGGTGTGGTGTATACACATTTGTTGCTACAACCCATCTGGGGGATCGCTCGGCTTGAGTACCGAAGAAGGTCGTGACAAGCTGCGATAAGCTGCGGGGAGACGCATGAGTGTCTAGGATCCGCAGATAGCTGAATAGGACTTCCTATCCCTTAGGGGAAAATCGCATTAGCGATAGGGAACCCCCCGAATTGAAGCATCTTAGTAGGGGGAGGAAAAGAAATCAAATACGAGACTCCGTGAGTAGTGGCGAACGAAAACGGATCAGGACAAACCGAATCTCGACTTGAAAATGAGAGACATGTGGTGTGACCATTTATCGCCTAAATCGTAGAAATAGAAGTCGTCTGGAATGACACAGCCATAGAGGGTGAAAGTCCCGTATATGTATACGACATGGCCACGTAATGAGTCCGGAGTAGCATGCGTTGGATATCGCGTGTGAAGACGGGAGGCAGGAACTTCCAATCCTAAGTATAGCTCAAGACCGATAGTTTACAAGTAACGTGAGTGAAAGCTGAAAAGAATCCTTAGCGGGATGTGAAAAGAACGTGAAACCAGATGGGTACAGACTGATAAGGCGTGAAAGCGAAGATATGAGCAGCGTCTTATCGTGCGTTTCGAAAAATGCCCCAGGGAGTCTTGATCATTGGCGAGGTTAAGGAGTTTATCTCCGAAGCC
>CAUZVL010000054.1:0-6568 GCA_963583355.1 Candidatus Thalassarchaeaceae archaeon | reverse complement strand
AAGTTGTTGTTCATTTGATGAAATGGCCGATCTCAAATGTCGCAGCCCACACCATGGTGGTTCACGATGCGAGTAAATTCAAAACCGAGGATGTACCGATGGAATTCGAAGTAGTAATTCCGTTAGCAGCCGGGGATTCACCAACCGTACCAACCGTCCAAGACATATGGGTCGGAGCCGACTGGAACGAGAAGGAAACCTGGGATTTGGTTGGAATTGATTTCGAAGGCCACGTCAATATGCACCGGGTTCTAAATCCACACGATTCTCCCATCGGGTTCCACCCATTGCAGCGACAGCACAAGATTAGATATCACGATTTCAATGAAATGTACGACGACCCACAAGGGTTTGGTCGTAAACCGGTCGATGAGGGCCGGGTAAAGTGAGGTGGAATTGAATGGCAGAAATGTGGATTACAATGGGGCCGCAACACCCAATGACTCATGGTCTCTGGACCATGAGAGTAAAGGTAGACGGTGAAACCATCACCGATACCGAAGCCGAATTAGGATATATTCACCGCGGGGTCGAAAAGATCTGTGAGGCGAGAGACTTTACTCAAATCACTCCTTATTGTGACCGCCTTTGTTACGTTAGTGCAATGACTTGGTCTCATTCTTATGTGATGGCTGCAGAGGATTTACTCGAAGCTGAAGTTCCTGAACGAGCAGAATATATTCGATTGATGGCCGCTGAAATACAACGATTAGCAAGCCACTTGATGTGGCTTGGCGCATTTGGCCCAGATATTGGAAATCTAACCTTGATGACCTGGTGTTTACGAGACCGGGAGATGTTCCTCGACCTACTCCAAGAACTGGGTGGTTCGAGAATGCATTACAATTTCCCAAGAGTCGGTGGGGTAAAGCGCGATATTCCTATTGGCTGGGCCGACAGAATGCGAGCCAAAGTCAAACTTTTTGAGCACAGAATCTCTGAGTACGAGATGTTATTGGATGAGTCTACCATTTGGCTAGTCCGTCTTCAAGGGGTCGGATATGCAACAGCAGAAGACCAAATCAATGCTGGTGTTACCGGACCAAATATCCGGGCAGCAGGTGTGAATACCGATGCTCGTTGGACTAATCCTTATTCGGTTTACGACCAAGTAGATTGGGAACCCGCAGTTGAGAAACCAACCAGCATCAAGGGTGCGGATTGTTATGACCGCTACCGTGTTCGCATGGAAGAGATGCGACAATCTTGCCGAATGCTTTTGGATGCGATCGAAAAGATTCCTGGCGGCTCTAATACACATTACCAACCCGGTGATGAGATGATACTCACCAAGGCTCCAACCCGTGCACCTGAAGGTGCGACCGGGTTTTCCACTTACGAGTGTACAAGAGGAGTGAGCCAATTCTATCTCCAAGGCGGCGGCGATAGTAGAGGTAAGAACCCCTACCGAGTCTCGGTTCGCTCGCCAATTTTCATCACGATTCCTTATGTGGCAAAATTAATGATCGGTTATAAGATCGCAGATATTCCTGCGATTATGGGGTCGTTTGACCCTTGTATTGGAGAGAGTGATCGTTGAGGTGATTTATCATGAATGACTGGCTTAATCTATACGATTTCTTTTTCTACAAACTACATCATTTGATGGTTTGGTTAACCGCAGGCACCTTCCTTGAATCATCAGGGGCCGACATAGGGTTTTTCCTGGCTACAATGATTATGTGTTTGATCACCTTTGGAAGCATTATGTCCTCGATGTTCGTCATCTTGTGGATAGAACGCAAGTTGTACGCTCGTGTAAACGATCGGCGCGGTGCAACTACCGCTCTGCGCTCGTTATGGGTCGGTGAAAACGGCGTTACCGCCGGCGAGTGGTGGAACATGATTCCATACGGTTTGGGCAAGCCTATCGGGGCGCTAAACGGCTGGTTGAACAAGGTTGCAGGCAATGATGGCCATAGCCATGAAATGGTAAACCGAGTCGGAAATCGCTCGTGGTACGGAGTCACAATTTTCCCTGGATTCTTTCAGAATTTAGCCGATGGGATGAAATTCATGATCAAGGAACACATGGTTCCTGAGCGGGCTGATAAAGTCATTTTCGAGGTTGCCCCCTTCTTGGTTATTTCATCTACGATAATGATTCTTGGCTTGATCCCTCTCTCCAGTGGCATTTATGGCGCTAACCCTGAATTGTCGGTTTTATTCGCCTTTGCGATATTCGGAATCGCGCCTTTGGGAGTATTCTTTGCCGGATGGTCATCCAATAACAAATACACACTTCTCGGCGGTATCAGAAGCGCGGCTCAACTGACTGCTTATGAGATTCCACTCCTATTGTCGATCCTCTCTGTTTGTATTATGGCAGGCTCGTTCAATTTCATAGAAATAGTCAACTTCCAGCATTCTGCTGGAGTTTGGTTACTATTCTTGATGCCACTTGGTGCAGTCTTGTATCTTGTGAGCATGATAGCGGAGGTAGAGCGAATTCCATTCGATATGCCCGAAGCGGAAGCCGAGCTTGTCGAAGGCTGGTGGACTGAATACGGTGGAATGAGATTCGGTCTATTATTCGCAGCCGAATACATGCGAGTTTACGCAGCTTGTATTCTATTTGCTCACTTCTTCCTCGGAGGCTGGGCCTCCCCATTTGCAGGATTGGTCCCAGGCGGTCCTTTGATTCCAGGAATTATTTGGACTCTGCTCAAGGCTTGGTTCATCTTCACCGTCATCTTCGTCTGGGCCCGAACCGCTCTGCCGAGGATTAGAACCGACCAAATTCTGGAATTCGGTTGGAGAATGCTCCTACCACTATCCTTCCTTCAGGTCGTACTCGCGGTTATTTACCGGCTCTATCTCTTCGATGCTTCGGCATTGGCCGACACCACTTCTGGTGGTTGGGCTTGGGACTTCATGGGTATTCCATGGGGGGTTCCAATCTTGACGACCGCATTTTGGTTAGGCGTGTTCTGGGTTTTCATGAATGATGAGAATCTTGAGGAGGACCAAGAACGAATGTTCCATGTCCAAACCTTAACCCCAGCGGGAAAACATACCGCGGGCCAAGAGTGAGGTGATTAAAAATGGCAGCACATCCACACGGTAAACCAAACTTCCGAAACCTCTTCTGGTATCCTTTCAAGATAACTGGATTGACGGTTCTGAGAACCTATGATTTCATCGGTCGAAGATTCGCATCTGGCTATCATAATACCACCCATCCCGAATTTATTAACGATGGCGATTTATTTAATTCTAAGAAGACCAAACATATCAACGACATCAGTAAACACGAGTACGCTCCAGACCGAAGTGGAACCGATTTGACCCCGACTATTTGGAAACCTCAAACCGTCAACTACCCGTACGAACGGCTCGAAGAAATCGAACCTTGGCTCTTCGTCCCAGGTAATTACAACGGCCGAATCGGAGTTATTTGGGAAACCTGCACCGCTTGTAAGATGTGTGTGACCATCTGTCCTAACGCGTGTTTGCACATGACGACCGAATTGAGAGTCGATGTTCTAGATAATGCCGAAGGCGAGTGGGAAGGACTTGGCGCTGAAATAGAGATTGGCAAATTTGCGGCGGTCGAAAACTCGGAAGCCAAATCAGAGCACGAAACCTTTGTCCTTGCAACCGCCCATACTGAAGCACCACAAGAATGGCGCTTCGGTGAGGTCTTAGACCTCAGCGGAGATAGCGCACGAATGCGCTGGAACGATAGCGGGGATGAAGAGATGGTTGAATTATCATCGCTTTACCCAGCCGATGACCAAATAGTATCCGGCCGAATCGATCTTGGCCGCTGTATGTTCTGTGGCCTATGCATGGAAGCTTGCAGTTTCACCTCTTTCTTCATGACAAATGAGTACGACGGAATGTCTGGATTCACCCGCCAAGATTTATGGCTGGACGCAGACCGAACCCGAGTGATTCCAGGCGATCACCAAGAAGCAGTCGATATTGAGTTGGCAAAGCGAGCAAAGAAAGAGCGCGACAAGCGGGCTAAGAAAGCAGCAAAAGCAGCAAAAGTTGCAGGAGAGGCTTGAAAATGGATGTTGCAACCATCACCGAAACCGGTGTATTCTTCTTGATGTGCGGCATTGTAATCGGTGGAGCACTCGGGCTAATCTACATGCAGAGAGTCGCTCATTCGATGATGTGCTTGATTTTCTGTTTCATGGGAGTGGCTGGTATTTTCATCTTGATGGGTGCTGAATTCTTGGCTATCATTCAGATTTTGGTTTATCTCGCCAGCGTTATGCTGGTGGTTCTATTCGGAATAATGCTGACTAGAAGGCAAATCTTGGAGGAGGACTTCGAATGAGATTATTATCAATATTGACTCGTGTCGGTCTGGTATTTATGGGAGCAATTCTCATCGTAATCGTTTCAGCCGATTCGGTTTGGGAAAACCCGAGCGATACTGAACTGACCACCGTCGATTTGGCTTCGAGTCTGTTTGGAGATTGGGCCCTACCGCTTTTAGCGGTCGGATTCTTGATGGCGATCGCCATGGTAGGCGCAGCTTATCTGGTTCGTGATGAGAGATTGGTCAATCTACAATGGGAACTCACCGGGGGTGAGAAAGAATGATCGATCCAGCATATGTTTCTGGCCTTTCGGCCATCTTATTCACAATCGGACTTTGGGGGGCTTTTAGCCGAAAGAACGCCATCGTCGTCCTGATGTGTATCGAGTTGATGCTCAATGCAGTCAACTTACAATTCGTCGCAGCAGCAGCTCTTTGGGGTGACGTTACTGGTTGGGTTTACGCAATCTTTGCAATCGCAATCGCAGCAGGAGAGGTCGCGATCGGGTTGGCAATATTCCTGTCAATGTATGGGCAACACGAGACAATCTCTCTCGACGAGGTCGACCTGCTAAAGCACTGAGGTGATTATTATGAGTGGATCTATAATTCTCGAATACGCACTTCTAATACCGCTCTTGCCGATGATGGCTTTTCCGGTAATCCTTTTTCTCGGCAAGATGTTCAATGGCACCCCAGGGTGGATTAACAAAACCAAGGAGGGTGGATTAATCGCCCTTCCAGTAATGGGAGCATCTTTGATTCTATCCATTTGGTTGATCATTGATAGTTTACACGGCACCTCCGGTACGACTCTCTTCACTTGGTTCGAATCCTCTTGGTGGGACCCAGCAACCGGGGCGATAACGACCAAGGTTTTCAATGTGGGAATCTATATCGACCACCTTACAATCATGCTATTATTTGTAGCATCTTTTCTTTGTTTCTTGATCAATGTCTTTTCTATAGGTTACATGAATACCGACCCTATCAACGATAACCGTAATCACCGGTTTTATGCCGAGTTCGTCCTGTTCTGCAGTGGAATGCTCGGAATGGTTTTGGCCGACTCTTTCATTTGGTTATTCATCTTCTGGGAATTGATGGGATTGTGTTCTTACCTACTCATCGGATTCTACTATGAACGCCCAAGTGCAGCATATGCAGCAAAGAAGGCTTTCTTGACCACCCGCGTTGGAGATGTTTTCCTTATCATCGGCTTGGTGATGCTTTGGAATTTATTCGATGGCCACCTCGACTATGCCTATGTTTTTAATCCACAAAATATTGCTGCAGTCGATGCCGGAAGCCTCCAGTTGGCTTTGGGAATGATGTTCATCGGAGCTATCGGTAAATCGGCTCAATTTCCGCTCCATGTTTGGTTACCTGATGCGATGGAAGGACCGACTCCGGTCTCCGCTCTTATCCACGCAGCAACCATGGTTAACGCAGGGCTATATCTGGTCGCTAGAATGTTCCCATTCTTCGCAGCAACACCGATTGGCTCGATGAGTACACTAGCGATAATAATCGCCTTTATCGGTGGAATAACCGCAATTATGGCCGCATTGATCGCCTTTGTCCAAATGGATCTCAAGAAGGTCCTCGCATATTCTACCATGAGCCAATTAGCCTACATCTTCACCGGATTGGGCGCGGCGATGTGGTTGGCAAATAATGGTCATATGGAAGCGGCAACAATCGCATTGGGTGCGGCTCTGTTCCACTTATTCAATCACGCTATGGCCAAGGGTATGCTCTTCATGGCAGCCGGGTCGGTCATCCACGAGATGCACCACGCTCATCACGAGGTCCATCATCACGACCACAGCGATGATGACCATTCGGCAAACGATGAGGATGATGATTTCGATGCGCAATCTATGGAAAATATGGGTGGATTAGCCAGCCGTATGCCAATTACTGCTACCGCTATGTTCTTTGGTTCTATGTCGATTATCGGAATCCCATTCATCGGAGGATTCTGGTCCAAAGAAGGCATCATCGCTAAGACTTGGGAAGTCGCTTTCCTCGAACCGTCTTTCTTCATCCCAGCACTCTTCATTCTATGTGGTGCCGGAATGACCGGATTCTATATGTCGAGAATGTGGTTAATGACATTTGCAGGCAAGCCAAAAACCGAAGTTGCAAGCCATGTCGTAGAGAAAACCGCTTGGATTCCAATTCCATTGGTCGTTCTAACATTCATGACCTTGACCGCATTTATTTGGGCCGGATTAGAGGTGACGGGTTGGCTCGGAGATTATGATAGTGGCCATTTTCACGGATTTT
>CAUZVL010000053.1:0-6623 GCA_963583355.1 Candidatus Thalassarchaeaceae archaeon | reverse complement strand
ATGACCTTTCCAGCAGGAATTTTTAGAAATTCCAGACCGAAGGGGCCAGTGATAATCTCCATTTTATCACACCTTAAGAGTGGATTCTACTGCTTTGTACCAATTCATGCCGGCGACGTGATCGGTCAATTTTGAAAATTGAGGGTAGGGGGAGACCGAGCGGACATAACCAAATGCCAAAAGATCGACCATATCGGGACTATCTCCACCAAAAAAGGTCGAGCCATCGAAAGAGTTTGTGAATTCACTCAGGAGATCGTGCCATAATTGTTTAGGGGTCCGTCCATCTTTTTTGACCCTACTTCGTGCGATTATCCCCCACATAATTGGGAATCCAGCCCAGGCGTATAGCCGCTTTGAAATAAACCCAAACTTCTCCAATTTGGACACTCTCGTAGTGGTTTTTAATGCCGATAATAATCCACCATATAGGATGGGAATCGTCGCTTTACTCATGTGTAAATCGACCCACTCCACCCATTGGTCACGACGAGCCTCATCTGAACTTGCCCAAAGTTTACCATCATTATTTTGAGAATCAATATGCCTCATTATTATAGTCGAATCGACAATGATTTCGCTGTTCTTATCGACCCAAACTGGAACCTTGGTCCAATCGGGTGCGCTTGGCAAAGTTTTCTTTGCTTTCATAGGATTTACCTGAACCGATTCGTAGTCCAAACCGAGGTGCTGAAGCAGTCCTCTAACCTTCCAACAAAAGGGACAGGTGTAGAGCATGTGTAGTTGTCCAGCGCTCACCATGGTTCGGGCGAGCCGTGTCTGGTTCATGAGTCATCCGTTTGTCGGTTGCCTGGCGGTCGCCAACCCGGTTGCCAAAATTCGAGGTTATCCAGCCATTGGGTGAACTCATCATCATCACAATTCACCAGAAGATATGCTCGCAATTTCAATCCTTCGAGCAAGGAATCAACCATGAGACCTTGGTCATTGGCATCGTTCCATTCTCCAGACATCTGTCGAATCTGCCGCCTCGCTTCCTCCGGAGAATCAAAATTTCGCTCACATGCCTCTTGTAAACCGGTCAACCAATACCGAGTATCTTTCAGGATAGCATCCGGGATTCGGCCGGCTTTTGCTTTGGACTTGAACGGCCACCAACCCATGGTTTGGCCGAGGGGTTGAACATCAAGAGTCTTGGGGTATGGCCTATTGGCGGGAGATATGGGGCGAATAGTTGTGCACTTACATGGCTCCCCTTCTCAAAAAGAGATTTCCAAACTGATTAAGATGTATCAAGACCGATTGAAATCAAAAGTGCGTTTGGAGATTCATTCGTCAAAATCCTCGCCAGAAGAGTATCTCTCAAATCTCCCTAATAACACAATTCTATTAGACGAAAGCGGAATGACGATGACCAGCATTGAATTATCCCACCACTTTAATGATTGGACTTTGATGAGCGAGGATACCAATCTGGCCATCGGCCCTGCCGATGGCTTCCCTAAAGGCCATGGAAGATCATCAATTTCGCTTTCGCAGATGACCTTAGCCCACGAATTAGCCGCATTGATATTGATCGAACAATTATACCGTGCATTCGAAATAAATCGCGGAAGTTCTTACCATCGTTCCTAAAAACGCTCAAAACCGATGGGCCCTCCGCCAAGACTGTGGAGACCTGGTGGTTCGTCGTTCTCGAGATTGCGGTAGCTCTTGGTCTGTTGAACATGAGTCGTCGCCAACCCTTCCCGGGGCCATCAAAGAAATTTGGTTTAATTCTCCTCGGCGTCTCATTATTACTTTTGGTAGGTCAAAGCGCACCTAATCCAACCGGGGTCCAAGTTCATTTAATTTTCTTGTTGACCTATGGTGCGTTTGGTCTAGTACTTGGGGTGAAGAATATGCTGGTAACTCGGGATGAGGTCATCGTCGCACCCTTTGCAGGAATTCTTTTTTCTGTCGGTGGAGTGGCCGTTATGGCCGGGCAATGGCGAGAATATTCAACCTTTGAGGAATACCTAGCCTTTGCTACAATCATCGCCTTGGGAGGGGCTCAAACCTGGTTGATATTCAGGGGATTATTGATCGGCCGTCTCCCATTAGCATGGTCAAAAGCAGGATTGGTAGCCCTGAATCGAGGCCAACTCGTAGGGGAACACGGCGCCTTGGATTGTTTTGAGCGAGCCTGGGATTTGGACGAAGAACATCTTAATCCGATGGCTTGGCTAGCATTGACCAAAATAGAAACCTTTCTCGGCCATGATGAAATGGCGAAACATTGGCAAGCGAGGTTAGCGGAAGATGGTGGCGAAGAATCGGTCGCACCCGAATGGATTTCAGCGATCAAAAAAGGGCTTTCCTCGCTGGAGAAAAAGTGACGAAAACACCGAAAAACGTGGGACGTCCCACGATTTCATGAGCATTTGAAGGAATCACTTAAGAGGGTTGGAGTAGAGTATTAATACATGAATCAGAACCCTCGTCAAGAAGATTGGTCAGTATCGAAAATGAGTTGGTATGCGATTTTAATCTGGTTTTCTGCATCGTTATTTAGTCAGGTTGCTCATATTGCAATATATGGGCTTCCGTATGATGCAAACCTGATGTTAGCATCCTTAGGCCCTTTTGCTTGGATCTTAATCGGCATCGAATTACTCATGTGGGCCGTAATCGCATTGTATTTCGGCGCAAAACTCGTAAAAGGCTTCACAGCCCAGCTTGAAAATCCCCCTTCTACGGAGAATGTCGTACCGCATAATTGAAGTGTCGTCATCAAAAGGCGCATAGCGTGCAGGACGAACCAAATCTCCCACCGCTCGCAGGACAGCCGATGACTAAGAGGGACCTACTCGACCAAATGTCTCTGCTTTCGATCGCCGACGATTCAAAGGTTGTTAGCATCGAAGAGGCTCGAGTCGAATTAGATCAAGCCAAGCGAATTTTATTTACCCTTCAAGCACTCCAAGACGAAGCACATGACTTGACCGAAGAGTTGGAAATCCAGATCGAGGCATTAACACCTAACCATCCCCATGTAATCGAGGTTGCAAATCAACTTGGTCGCTTGGTAAAAGATTGGCAAACACTCGGTGATAGATTAGATACCATGGCGGCTCGAATCTCTGGATTCGAGCCGGGTTGCCTTGAATGGCACGGGGTAGTAGACGGCAATTTGGTGATGTATTCCTGGTGTGAAGGCGAGTCTGATATCGAGTGGTGGCATCCATTGAATTCAGGCCTTGACAGCCGCAGACCTCTTGTTGAAGCATGACTTGGGATGGCCATGGTCCGAATCACAAAGGTCTACACCGGCGGTGGTGATCAAGGTCAAACCTCACTCGTAGATGGGTCACGTGTGTCCAAATCTGATGCTCGCATGGAGATGGTTGGAAATTGCGATGAGCTCAATTCTTGGTTGGGTATGGTAGTTATGGAAACCCGCCGTTCAAATTCAAATGGATTCAAAGAAATCCTTGATGCACTAGGGTTGATTCAAAATGAATTATTCGACCTCGGTGCAGAATTGGCTTGTCCAATCGCTACAGTCCCCGAATTTATGGTGCTGATCAACCAAGATTCAGCCAACCGATTATGTGATGAAATGGATGCTTGGAACGAGGGTTTAGAGCCGCTTTCCAGTTTTATTTTACCGACTGGCTCAGCCCTTGTCTCAACCCTTCACGTCGCCCGATGCACCACCCGTAGATTGGAGCGGTCGATGGTGGCGATGAAAGCGGAGTTGAGGCCATTGTGTTTACAATATATCAATCGACTTTCGGATTGGATATTCATTCTAACCCGCTGGGTAAGTAATCATTTAAGCGAGGATGAAACCCTTTGGGTTCCGCTGGGAAAGCGAATAACTGAACGCCAATAATCGCGGGTTTGAAAATACGGGTCCTCTCAGGAAGTAGTGCTTGGTTGAGTGAGCCCTTTGAAATTCAGAATCCGTTTCAACGGGCATTCGGATAGACTCTTGCGAACTATCCATATCTGATTGTTTCATACTTGAGAATTGAATCACTCATCATTGATGGATTTTGGAATTATGATAGCTGCCATGACCAATCCGCCGATGCCAATAATCCAAGTAAATCCGGGAGTCGCGAAATCTCCCAAACCACCTCCAGTAGAGGCCGTAGATGGCGTATCCAGGGGGAATATAATTTCGGTATGATCTGAACCAAATTCGACATCATCATTTTCTGTGGGTGAATAATACAGTCCGAAAACAGCATCCCGATCAGCACTAAACAACCCTCCTTCGACAGGTTTAATTTTCATTGTGAATTGGATGGCAATATTGTCTGAACTCCCATTCCAATAGACGAGGTCATCGTAAATTGGAATGCCCCACTCGATGAAATTGGTCCCTTGGTCGAGATTATCAAACTCATTTGTAGCAACTGTATCATCGCCCCTGATTAAAGAGATAATCAAGTTCTCACAATCATTAGTACAATCACCCTGTCCATTTGTCCATTGCCCATCAAGTTCGATTTTGAATCTAGCATCTATGTCATCACCTTTGATTAATATTAGATCACGATCGAGCACAGGATCCATGCTACAAGTGAAATCAATATTCAGAATTTCACTACTTTTTCTTTGTTCTCCGTAATCTGCAGATTCATCATCATCGTATAAGTTAGAATGGCAGTTGGAAAGGGTTGCGTCACCAAATAGAGAAATAATGTTCCAAGTGCCTCCAGAGACTTGTTTGTCCTCCTCTTCTATTCCTGTTGATGCAGAACTCGGTGCGATGAGCAATACAACCAGCATTAGGGTGAAGAATGTGGTGCAGATTTGACGACTGTTCATGACCTCCCCTTTTTGTAATAGACTTTAGCATTTTTCCCGACATTTGAGAAGAAATTCGAAAGGGGGCCCTCTGAAACCATCGAAGCCATTGAAAACGGATTTTTAAATTAAATCTCCACTGCCAAGAAAGTCGTCATAATTCCATTGGTTTTGTTCCTTCGGTTTTTTGTATTCTTCATGGGCATGTGGTCCCCACACCCAATATCCGGCTTTGTAAAGCGTATATCCAACCCAAGATTCTATTTTCTCTCGTGTTTCAACATGAAGGTGTGTAAATCCATATTGTTTGGTCAATTCTTCGACGCATTCTTTGAAGTATCTAGAAGAGGGGAACTTGTGTAAGGCCCAACCTTTCCTTTTGTGGCCTTCAAGGTGTTGTCTGAATCTTTTATACACGGTTTTTCTTGTGACCCCTACATACACACACCCTTTTCTTTCGATATCAATTTCTGGAAAATCATCACTTGGAAACTTACATCTTTTTTTCCCTTTGGAGGATTCCAATATTGCATCATCTAATCTAGCGATGTATACCTTAGCACCTCGAGATGTGATCTGATATTTTTCCCTCATTTGGTTTAGGTAAGTTGTCAATCTATACTCGGGGTCCATACCATGGCGAGAAGGTATTGATTTATTTGGTTTGACTCAGAGGGTCCCCTTTGTATCGGGAAATAAAGTGCGAAGGGGGCCCTTTTTTTCACCCGATTACCCTTAGCAATTAAGAATAATTGAATGCCAAATAATCAATTAATGAATAAGCGTTTTTTGTGTGATGTTGTTCAAAATACTGAACCGTTGACGCACGGGAATTTTTCAAAATACGGGTCAAATCATCTTGCAGTTTTTCCTCCTTGCCTAAATTCATTCTCTGATCTAAATCAATAAGATGAATAATCAACAACATACCGTATACATCCTCCTTCGGATAACTTGGTTCATCGAGGAAAGCAAATATATTTTGGAGTATATCATCGGCAATTTTAATCCCCATTGAGTGGGATAATCGAAGCAACCAGTAGGACGTTCTTACGCGTACAATCAAGTTTCCTTGGCGTGTAAATTCGTCCGCACGTCTGATAAAATTTTCTAATTCATCAGTGGGTATTTTGGCTGAGTCATTTTCGTGGGCCAATGAATAGAATCGTGCAGCCGCAGGCCACCAAAATACTTCAATCGATTGATCTTCGCCCTGGCCTAATTTTGTGTTAAAATCAGTGAAAAGACATTTCTTGGCCCTTTCAAACCAAATCTCATCTTCCGTAATATAATCCAATGAAAACTCTGCACCGTAAATACAGTGACGCCTAGCGCTTCTTGTGTGGTGCCAAGGATAGTTGATTAAAGTTTGATTAATATCCCATAGTTGATTTCTTGATTCTGAGTCTTGATATTTTGCGAATGCAAGAATTGAGAAAATCATACCATATATCGTCATTTCTAATTCTGAAGCCGGTGATGAATTAGTGGCCACCTGCAAGAGTTTCTGAGTGGAGGTAATTTCGGAGTCAATCAAGCCTAAATTTGCTAAATGTTCTGTGTTCAAATCAAAGTCAAAGTAATTTTGTCTTTGAGCCAAACACACAGCAGCAAGTGAAAAACGACGGTCGTCTGTACAATTTTCCAACCATTCGGACTCAATCATCTTGACAAAATATTCTACATTACCGCCTTGTTGATCCATACTCCATGCAAGCGTAAGACACATGTTTACTCGGTCAACATCGGTTTCTAATTTATCTAAGAAACTAGGCATTTGTGGGGTCACCCAATCTGAAATCTTTTTCGCGATAATACGGCCAGTATTTGTGACCTGCTTTTCTTTCATCAACTGATTAAAT
>CAUZVL010000052.1:0-6765 GCA_963583355.1 Candidatus Thalassarchaeaceae archaeon | reverse complement strand
TTCAGAGTAGTCCTGACCGGAGGGTGAGTGTTTCGTTTTCGAAACACGAAGTACAGAACTAAACAATACACCCAAGGTTGAGAACTGGACTGAGCGTAGCGAAGGTAGTTCGATGCCAAGCGTGAACTGTACAGCAATATTCAAAACAACCGTTCACGCGAAGGTCAGGGCTACGCTATCAACAATAACATTCAGAGTAGTCCTGACCGGAGTCGAACCGGTGTCCCCGGGACCAAAACCCGAAATGATGGACCACTACACTACAGGACTCTACCTCCCCCGAGACAGATTTAGTCATAGTCTTTTTCGGTCAGCACATCTCTAGTCGATTCGATGAATTCACTTAGATCGAGGTTTTGAGTTTCTTGGTAAAACCGGGCCATTGAAGCCATATCTAACTTGTCTAAATACTTGACAAATCGTGATTCGGGGGTAATTTGGTTCTCGTATTCCTCAAATAGCGCCAACCATTGCGGAGCGAGTATTTTCATCGCATCCAGTTCGTCTTGCTTTTTATTTGAGGTGTCATCATGAGGGGTTAAATCACCGACGATAACCTCGGGTAGGTCATGAATTATGCACATTTCAAGAACTTTTAATCTATTCAATTCTGGCGGACAATTCTGCATTGCTAGGATTGCCATTCCCCAAGAATGTGCTGCGACGCTTTCCGGTTGGTCGACCCCTGCTCTGGTCCAGCCGGTTCTTAGGACCTGTTTGAGTTCGAGCCAGCGGCGCATATTTTGTGCTACTTTTTATTTGTTATAGCAAGTTCTACCAAATTCAGTAAAGGGAACAGGCTATGTGGTCTAGGCCACCCCTTTCAATCATGCGAGCGGTGATGTTGGTTGGCCTGCTCGTTCTTTCCTCTTGGTCAGGTGTTTTGACCATTGAAGCGGATGAGAAAATATCTTCTTCAGAACTTTCTAGTATTACTAATGATACCTTTCCATTAATCGACCAACCTGGTGCAACAATTTTACCAAATTTGCAGTTTTACACCAATCAAGAACAGGTTACTGTTACCGTCATAACAATGGTATTGTCAGAGTTACACCGTTTCCAAGAAATTCATGGTTTATTGCCTGAACAGTCTGAAGGGAATTTAGTTCAAACAAATCCTGAAGACTTGGACGGCATTTTGCAGCACAGACTTGTTACAATGCCTGGTGAACTTGTAGAGAAATTGCCAGGGGTGTACGGCGTGTTAGTAATTCATGAAGATCCAGGTACTCCTGAGCGTTCAGATTTTGATTTGACCCCAGAACCCATGACCGTCGAATCGACAGATCTACACAATTCAGATGTTGCCCAATCACTTGGAATTTCAGGTGATGGAATTAAGGTAGCAGTAGTTGATTCAGGTATTGATTTCGCCCATCCGGATTTGAATGGAACTCAAGCCAGAGTTAATGATTCGAGCTCGCCTTGGAACGGTTGGCCGATCGCTTACGATGGCTTGTCGATGTCAGGTTGGTTATCTAGCGCAAGTGCGTTTGCAGGATCTGGCAATTCATGGTACGCCGATACAACCTCGACCGACGTCGATAATGATAGCGATAATATCACCGATGTTGATGGGTTGAATGTTAGTGGAATCATTTCTTTGTCAGGAATCTTTCACCACGGTCTCCACCCCGACGCCAATCTTGTGAACCGAGTTGGTGCAAATGTGCCGATTTTAGTCGTGGATGACCAAATTGCAGGTTTGTATACAACAGTTTATGCAGACTTGGATTTAGATGGTAATTTCGATGATGAACAGCCGATGAGAAAAGGTTCAGAAACTAGTGGTTTGGATACTGATGGTGATGGATTATGGGATTTATCAGGTGGTATGATTTATTGGATTGCAGATGGTAATAATAGTCTTCCGTTTGCTTTGACATATGCTACTAGGAATGGCTTGTCTGACCGTATTGCTGGCAATGGTGATCTGGTAATGTTCATGCTTAATGATGCGAGTGGTGCAGGTGGAAATCACGGCACACTTTGCGCCTCTGCTATTGCGGCTCAAGGAGTGGTGGACAATGGCGCAGTAACCGGTATGGCTCCGAATGCAACTTTGGTTGCAGTAGCGAATTATTATGCCGGCGGCTCATCATTTGAGGCTTGGAGATTCGTTGCTGAAGGTTATGATGGTATTCCTGATACAGGCGATGAGGCATCTATTGGCTCATTTTCATTTGGTTATTCAGGGGTTGTTGATGCGGGAACTGATGCATCGTCGATGTACTTGGATTGGCTTACTAGAGTCTATTCAACCAACACTACCTATTTGGTCGCACTTGGAAATGGTGGCCATGGATATGGAACCGTAGCAAGTCCAGGAGGTTCACCGGGAATAATTTCTGTCGGTGCAGCTTCGTCACGTGGTTCTGGCTCGGCTCGGTCATGGGGTGAAATCGCTTCTTGGACCGACCGCGGTCCTAATTCGCAAGGGCGAATGGACCCAGACATCGTTGCTGTTGGTTGGTCGGCTACCGGCGATACTACACTTAACGAGAATACCAATGCTAATTCGGCTACCAGTTCATGGTCTGGAACCTCTCTTTCTACGCCGATCGCTGCGGGATTGATGGCATTGGTTCACCAAGCTTGGTACGAGGAATTCGGCACCATCCCTAACTCTCAAGTGATTCGTGACATTGTTATGTCGACATCACAGGATTTGGGTTATGACCCAAATACTCAGGGCGCTGGTTGGTTTGATGCTGGTCGTGCGGTTCAATCGATAAAAGGAATGAATGGCACTTGGATGGTAAGTCCTGCAGCAGTAATGGCTGGCAATAACGAAGGGGTTCATCGTGAAGCGGGTATTAATTGGTTATTGCCAGGGGAAAATTCAACCCATCAAGTTACTTTTATCAACCCATCAAATTCGACCATCAATATTAGTGCTGCTGCAACAACGATGGTCGCAGTCTCTCACGAAGTTCATAATTTCGAGGTAAATGCCAGCAATGGTTGGGATGGCTACCAAGCCTCCCGTCCAGATTTCGCCTTCCCAGTAATAATGTTCGGCAATAATTCATCCAAAGGAATCGGTAACGAAACCATGTTGCGCGCTCGTGCTACAATGGCACCGGGTGGTTTTGATGGCAATGGTGATTATCAATCGGAGAATCGGCCATATTTGACATTTTATCGCTGGAACGATACCGATGGCGACGGTATTTTTTGGAACGATAGCAATAACGACTCATATGTTGCCGATGGCGAATGGGATTCGGGCGATCAATTCGTTGAGTTAACCACTCATGCATATGCATCGCCCCAAGTCGAGGTAAGGGTTGGAAACCCATGGGATATCGATGCTGATGGAATTGTTTTGGCGGGGTGGATGGAAAATGTTCGCACCTCTATTATCGACCCTGTGCCGATAGAAATTGACATTACTGGTTTTGCTCATGTGAATGATCCTTGGATTGCCTTGAATTCTATAAACACCACTATTCCGGCTAATCTTTCAACTCAGTTTTCTTTTTCTGTCGAGGTGCCTGCAGATGCGGTTCCCGGTTTACATATGACTCAAATAATTCTTGACGATGGTAATTATTCGTGGAAACTTCCGGTGCTAACAACTGTTGCTTCAGATGGTCCATACTCTTGGATTCCACCAACAGTAGATGGAAACCTCTCGAATCAATCACTCTATCGTGAAACTTGGATTCAAGGTGCTCAAAGATGGGGCTGGAGAGCAGAATCTGGTGATTGGAAAGCGGTTGCAATCGATTGGCCAGCACGATTTAGCCATGGTTCTATGATTGTCGATATAGATTGGCCAGATAATGGCTATACCGACATTGATGCTCATATTTTATCTCGAACTACTCACCCATATGCTGGACTTAGTCCCGATTATCCTGACTGGGTTCTCAATGTAGAGATGTCTTCAGATAATGGTCATCGCGGTTCAGGTATATGGACTAGGCAAACCAATACCGGAGGCGATAGAGAGATTTTGGTTGGCGAGGCTACCGAAGGTATCAAACAAATCCTATTGCATTCAACTATGCACGGGGTTTTGACCAATGATAATCCAGTCAACATATCGGTAGGTCATGTTGCCGCGATTTCAGGCAACGATAGTTGGGTGGTGTCAAATTGGTCAGATGGTGAGATCAATGAATCTTTAATAGTAGCTTCTACAATGAATATCTCGCTCAATAATGTCGGGGCATTCGGCTGGTCAAGGGCAATATTTGCTGCTAACGAAAGTGTTGGCCAAGATACAGCCGGTTCGGCTTCAACCTCTTCTTATATCTATCCATTTACAGTAGATAATCTAACCCGATTGGAAGTTGAAATAGATAGTAATGGCGTAAGGGATGACCTCGATTTATATCTATATCACGATGCCAATTCCGACGGAGCCATCGGATGGAATGATGAGGAGGAAGGCAGATCGGGCAGTTGGAATAGCGCTGAAAAAGTTGCAGTCAATAATCCCGATAATGGCCAATGGTGGATAGTAGTGCACGGATATGATGTGCCGACTGGCAATACAACCTTTTGGATGAGTATCGATAAAGTAGGGGGCAATAATTTACAACTTGGAAATTGGAGTGAACTAAATTCGACTGAGGTTCTTAGCCAATTCCCTAACGGTAGCAACCTCTTAGGTGGAGATATTGCCAAAGCATGGTCGATAAATATCAACGGTTCTATGCCCAGCGACGTTGGGATTTGGAAAGGTAGTCTCGAGATGGATTTGGACATTGGTGGCTCGTTGATGATTCCATTAACCTATAATTTACAAGAAACCGCGCCATTGGTTACTTTTTCAAATCCACTCACAGGCTCTCATCATGCTAATGATACCGAAATTTCAGCATATGGCAGAGATCTTGGTGGTGGCTTTAATGCAAGTGGAATAGAATGGAATTCCACTTCGGATAACGAGGTGTTTGTTATTGGAATGCTACTGAATGGTTCATTGGTGAATATCACAAACCTTTCAACTTTTAATCAAACTCTAAGGGAGATTTGGTTGAGCACTAACTTAAGCGAAGATGGTGGAGTGCATACATATTATCTTAAAATCACAGATGTTTCTGGTCGATCTGCCTTTGCAACAAATTGGGTGGTTCACGATGATGAAATACCTTACCTTGAGATAAGTTCACAAGTAGGAGATTTAAGCAATATGTCCATTGCAAATTTGACGATTAAAGCCGAGCAATATTCATTCACTACCATCCAAGGGATTCAAATATTTTCAAGCTCAAACTCAAGCGGTTGGAATTCTTCAAATTCGACTGGAAAACCACTTTGGTTTAATTCAACTGTCGATTTGACGATTGAAGGTCAGAATTCATTTGAAATAAAATCAATTGATAGATCTGGTCAGATTGCAATAATTAACATTGATATTTCTAGAGATACAGTAGCACCGTTTATCGCTTGTAATCATGATTATTCTCAAGTTCATAATGAATCGAGAGCGGTTTTTAATTGCCGGGCTGAGAATGGCTCGCAATGGTGGTTTGATAGCATCGCTCAAGACCCTTACCAAGATGACAATTGGAAATTGCATTCGTTCAATGTGTCCGAAGGCCAAAACAATATCACGGTTTTAGCCCGAGATAGTGCCGGGAATTGGGGTTCAACCATAGTTGAACTCTCAGTCGATTCGATATATCCCATTCTGAATTGGACTTCACCTTTCGAGGGGCAAATTCTCGATCACCATGTGATTGGTTTACGTTGGGGTGATGTTGGAGAACCGGCAGATATGAGATTCAAAATAGATCAGGAGCCTTGGATGAATCTGCCTGAATTGACCAGTTTACTCGGCCGATGGGTCCACCAATTGGATACGATAGGACCACACGTGATCTGTTTACAAGTATTCGACTCCGGGCGGAATCAGGTCGAGCAATGTCGTAATATCACCCTAAATGAATCAATATATACCCCCACTCTCGATGTTCCTTGGAATGGAACGCTTACCAATATCTCGACCCAAACCGCTTGGTTATATGTTGGTCCAGAGCAAACTTGGCGTTTGGATGAAGTTCTCGATGGTGGTTCATTTATTCTCCAAACAGGAACCGGAGTCGGTGAATTGATTCAACTTAACATTTCTTTGGACCAAGGATCGAATTCCTATAGTCTCGTCGTCGATGGACTAGGTATCCATCGGGTGTTTTATTTCGCTGCCGAGTTTGATGGAATCGACCCTTGGATAACTATGGATGCTGACCAAAAGCGCAAACCTATTAGCGGTGAATCTCTATTCTTAGAAGGTCAACTTTCAGAGCCCAATTTAACAGTTAATTGTGCCGACCAAACCTCAACAGTTGAGGTCGAATACCAAGTCAATTCGACATCGTTTAATTTCCCATTTAATCCATGGGAAACCACCGATCCTGCCTTATTGAATGGGATGAGTGCCGCGATAATATGTACCGCCACAGATGCTGCAGGTAACCGTGATTCAGCCTATTTGAATATTACAATGGATTCAAAAGTCCCTGAAGGAAGTGTCGAATTAATCGAACAAAACGGTCGCATTTATGCATATTTGGAAATACCATTTCAACTGGAAGATATCGGATATGATCTAATAATATTATATGATAATGTCTCGGTATTTAATTCGTATGAATCTTTAGGAAAGGAGACTGCATTAGCCAATCAATACGAGTTAGGTAGTGCTAGTCCAGGTGAATGGACTGCGATTTTGAGATTGAGAGATGATGTTGGAAATCAAGTGGAATTGAATTACACACTAACGATTGAAAATGAAGAAATTATTTC
>CAUZVL010000051.1:0-6920 GCA_963583355.1 Candidatus Thalassarchaeaceae archaeon | reverse complement strand
ATCTTTCAAGATTTTGAAAGCATCTGAAACAATGAATTTTTGTGGAGTTTTTGCTTCGATGCAGGACAATAATAAGTCATCAGGATGAAAATGCAAATCGGTTAAATCAGCCCCATATCCATTATAATTCAGCAACTCACCCAATTCTGCTAAATCACCATTATTTGCAAATTGGCCTAAACCATCGCCGTGAAGGGCGACCTGAGCCCAATCGGATTCTATGCGTAGGTATTTCTGAACAATAACCGCCGTACACACATTTGATGAAGTATCGACATTTGTGACGATGCCATCGATTGGCTCACCTGGTAGGTGGTGATCAAACCAAGAAATTTCGACACCCATGGAATTTAATTTTCTCGCTTCAAAATGATTGCGAGCCAAAGAAATATCCATCGCAATAATGGAGTCTCCTTTTTTTGCATCGATTTTTTTGAGTAATTCGATATCACGCTTGACTCCAGTAATTCGATTTCCTGTAATTCCTTTGGCTAAAGCCCATTGAACCATCGAACAAATGCCATCGGCATCGCCGTTATATGCAAACCACTGCATCGAGTTCGCTAAACCGCCCTTGGCAATGAGGCTATTGCCATTTTAGGTGAGATATGTTGCCTACAGGTTAATTTACGCGGGCCAATCATGGCCAAATATGCGCAGAGAGTTAGGGATGGTCCTCATCCTAATCCTATCTGGGCTAATTTTTTCACCTGAGGTCGAAGCTGGAGCGCTGGGAAGCGTCGACCCCGGAGTAAGTGATACCCCGGATTGGAGAGTTGGAGATAAATGGATTTACTCCGGTTCTTTTGACCCAACCGGATTGGTTTCTAGTGCGGGTGTTCAGGCAAACGTTGGTAAAATAAATGGTGATGCGACCACTACCGTAGATTCTATATCCGAATTATTAATAGATAATATCTCAACCTTGGTTTACTATACAACCTCAAAGGCCGATTTCGACAAAGGCGGGGTGGAAATCGATACATATACTGGCAATCTATACATCAAATATCAGGTTGATGAAATTATCAGAGTATCGGATCTTGCTACCTTAAAAACCGATCTTTCACTCGATGTAAAGTATGTACCTTATGGTATCAGCTCATTGACTGAGGAAATCGCTGACATCACTATTACAACGATAAATAACCCACCAGAAGAGTCCTATGATTTCCCTCTTCGAGATGGAGAAACATGGATAACAAATTACCAATCAGCGACTTCTTGGAGTGGTTCATCCAGTTATATCAGCCCGTTCCCTCAACCAACTACCTCCTCCAGCAATACCAATTGGGAAGTTACCGATACTGGAAAACCGGTCAATAATATCGGTGAACAAATCGGTTATGGAGGATGTAATGCCTCATATGAGTTGAAATCATACGATGGTAACGGGACTGAAACCTCTTTCAAATGGTTTTGTCCCGAAGTCAGGAATTACGCTTGGTCTCATACCGAAGAAGATATTGGATTGGTCATCGACTTTAGATTGAAACAATATCTGCCGGCCGATTCGAATGGAGTAGATGGCAATACAAATCCAGGTTATAGGAACCAAGAGGTCAGTATCGAAACTTCGACCTCGGTCACCGCCCTCAATACTCCGATTGAGGTCTGGGCCAATGCTACCGATAGTTCAGGTAGTCCACAATCGGGGGTTGATATAGAGTTGCGATACGAAGCCGAAGAATTTTCGGCTAGCCTGACGACCGCTTCTAACGGTAGTGCTTGGGCGATAATCGATGTTGGCCAAACAAATGACTCTAGTGAAACCACTACCGATTGGGCCAGCCATGGAATCATCGGGAGAACCACATCAATGCTTGGGGTTGGAACCATTACTTTGGATGAAAATATAGTTGGTTTGGATCTAGTTGCTGCATTGGAGCGTTCAAGTATCATCCGCAATCGAAGTGGAGAACTCACAACTTTGAATGCGATTTCGGGATTCAATATTTTGCCCGGAGATAATTTAACCATTAAATTACCAGTCTACAACCGTGGAATAACCACCACCGTTCCCACGACTGTAGAATTGATTACTCCCGATGGTTTGAGCACTAGCGAAAATCTTCCTGCCTTGGCCCTTTATGAGCAACATATATTTTCTTTTATCTGGAATACTCCCCTCGATGCACAAATTGAAAACCTGAGTATCAGATGGAATGTTGACCCTAATAACTTGAATGCAAACGATGCTGACCTGACGAATAATCTCGGTACTCTCCCCCTATTCATTGGTTCTTTACCAACTTATATTGGTCAAAATATGAGTGCTCAAACCGAGGTAAAAATACTATTGGACGCAACCCAAAGTTATGACCAAGACGGTGGAAACATCCGTTGTGAATTCGATGTCCCCTATGATGACGGTAGCAGAACCATTGCCCACTCATTTGTGAAAAAACAAAATTGTGCTCTAAATTGGACTTGGACCGATGACGGAATCTACGATGTAGTGGTCAGCGTCTTTGATGATGAGAGCGATTTCACTCAATCGATTCTTAGAGTTGAAATTTTGAACCGCGCTCCCAAAATTGAAATAAAATCTCAACGAACAGAGGTTAAGGTAGAACATCCTGTCACACTTTATGTATTTACGAATGATTCAGATTCCGAAGATCCTTGGCCGGGCTTGGTCGATATTCATTGGCCTCAAGCTAATTGCGATGAAGGCTATTATACCCGAGTCTGTACAACTACTGCTTGGGAAGAAGGGCTCAATACCTTTACTGCGGTTGCAACCGACGATGATGGAACCACTACTTTTGCGACCATCGATATAGTATTCACAAATATCGCACCGCACGATGTCGCCCTCTCGATGTGGGATTCAAACGATGAAGTGATCAAAGCTGATGGTCAAATGACTTGGAGAGTTTTTGAGGACCAAGAGGTCGAATTGAGTGCTCGGGCCGAGGATTCTGTCGATGATATTCAAGACTTAACCTATGAATGGTCAACCGGAGTGGTTACCGAGGGGAGAGTATCGAGAATCCCAATTGTCTGGTCACAATCTGGTCTGCAAACAATCAATGTAAGAGCAATCGATGCTGAGGGCGAGGATAGCGGCTGGGTCGAGCGATGGGTCGATGTAGTTAATAGAGTCCCCGAGGTACCAGAATTGCCAGAAGTAATGGCCATTGCAGAGGGTCAAACAATATCTATTACCGGGAGTTATAGTGACACAATTTCTGATTACGATGATTTGATCGTATGTTGGGATTTAGATCCAGGGGCAGATACAAATGGAATTGGTTCGGCTGACGATGATTGTGATGTAGAAGGCGCAAATCTGTCATGGTCTTGGCGAAATTCTGGCCAATACAATATCGTGTTCCACGTAAGGGATAATGATGGTGCAAGGAATTTCTCGACCGCAACTATTACTGTACTAAATCTCCCACCGATTCCAAGAGTAAAACCGGTAACCGGAGCAATTGCCGGACAAAGGGTCGTCCTCGATGCTAGTGCGACCATCGATTCACCGGCAGATATTGAAACACTCAGCGTGGTATGGGATATTGATTGTTTTACCGATAGTGATGGAGATGGTGTTTTGGATAATGATGCCGACCTAATAGGCATCAAAGCGGAACACATTTTCCCAAGTGAGGGCACTTGGACCATCAGCGCGATAATTTGGGATGAAGACGTATTGAACCCCGCTGCTAAACGAATTGAAGTAGTTGTTCAATCAGAGGATAGAACCGTTGCTGAACAGTTATCTATTTCGTTGATAGGTGATCGATCAAACCCCTTCTTTCAGCTAATAATTTTGGCGGTTTTATTGACATTAGGGGTAGTGGTTGTCAAGCGATTACGGCCAAAACCTCAGTCGGTGTGGCAAGATCAAATAGAGGTTATGCAACGACCGGATAATCCGCCATCATTTTCAGATTTTATCGCGGAAAATCAATCCGTACCTCTGCCTGAAAACGGCTTACCAGAGGGGTGGACAATGGACCAATGGCACCACTATGGCCACCAATATGTAGAATCGAATGGAAACACAGCCGATGAACAGGGTCAAATGGGATAGGGCAAACCCAAATTCATGCGCAGAGCAATCCCTGTCTTTCTTGTCATGTTGATGACGCTTGCATCGCCACTATCTCTAATCGATGAATTCGGTTCAACCAATAAACTTTCAACAGAACATTCAGAGGCTGATGTTCACGAAACCCCTGCTTGGAGAATTGGTGATGAATGGGTTTATGAAACAACTTTTGATGTTGCTGACCTGATCGCTCAATCAAATACAAGCGCTTCAGTAAATTCGCTTACCGGCGATACCACAATGGAAGTTGTCGATATTGTATTTATCGATATTGATGGAATTCAAACCCTTGCTTACGAGGTTGATATCGAAGGGGATTTTACCTCTGGAAATAATGGTGCGACCCTCGATGACACCAATGGAAAATTGGACGTCGAATATGCTGGAACCGATACGGTAAGGGTCAGAGATCTCGCTACAATTGAATCTGAATTCACACTTTTAGTTGAGTTCGCACCATACAATTGGAACATTCTAAAGATAGAATTGGCAGATATTACATTTGATTCTACTTACGAACCTGCTCGAGAAAAATATGATTTCCCCTTGAGAACCGGCGATCAATGGACCAGCTATTACTATACAGAAAGCACAGTAACCGGCACTTCCAATTATCTCGATGTAAACGGATTCGACTCGAACGAAACCACTAATTCGACCTATCAAGTTACCGGAGATGGCACACCTTCTGAGAATGGTACTAGCCCTCAGTATACCGGCTGTGGTGATTCTCATAAAATCTCATCATGGAACGGTACCGGGGTGAGTACTGGTTTTGAATGGTACTGTGAAGAGGTTCGATATTTTGTGTGGAGCCAAATAGTCCACGATGCCGGATTCCAAATAGATTGGTTGCTCAAAAGCTATTCCCCGGCAGATTCGGGTGGCGTGGTATCTTCATCTTCTGCTGGAATTAGAAATACCATCATTACAGTCGATACTGAATTCTTGGCGATTTTACCTAATGTAACAGAGGAGATAACCGGACATTATGCGGTTAACTCCAATGACCAAATAAGCAAGAATCTTCAACTCAGATATGAAATCGACAATGTCATCATGAGTTTGACAACCAATTCAGATGGCCAAGTTACACCCGATCTAGATGTGGGGGATTCTGAAGACGATTCACCCTCATCGGACGATTGGACAAGCAATGGAGTCATCGTTTGGGATCCAGTCAACAAAATTGTCGGCGTCGGAACAATCGTAATGGATTTGAGTGTTGTCGGCATCGATTTAGTTGCTAAACCCGATTCGATGATAGTGACGAGAAACCGAGATAATATCTCGACAATTCTTTCACAAGCAACCGGATATAATGCCTTACCTGGTGACATCATTCACTTTTCAGTACCTGCCCAAAACCGTGGAGTTTTAACCTCACCTGCTACCGAAATGGAGATTACCACTCCAGATGGCACAACTATTCGTGGTGACCTCCCCGCTCTCGCACCTTATACTGAGGCTCGAGTTGATGTGAACTGGTCGGTTCCACTAGATGCTGGAATCGGAAATCAAACCCTATCATTCATGGTCGACCCTGATGAAACCGTTACAGCTGATGCAAACCGGTCAAATAACGCTGCAAGCCTAGACATCTTCGTCGGACGATTACCTGAAGCAAATATTATTTTAGGAGACGATGTTCTCACTTTCGAAAATGTGACCATAGATGCATCTGGATCATTTGACGCCGATAGTGGCGAGGTCGAGTGCTTCTTTGAAATTGAAGATGGAACTAGAACAGAATTCATTGATGCACCAAATTGCCGAACTAATTGGAGTTGGGCCGATGATGGATTATGGGAAATTAAATTGACCGTAGTCGATAATGAATTTGATCAAGTTGTTTTAATCGCTCATGCGAATGTGCTCAATAGAGCCCCTTGGCTCAATTTTAGTGCTATTTCTACCACCGTAGATGCCGGCGGTGCGATAACTTTCGATGCAAGCGATAGCGGAGATGATGACACCATCTCTCCTGAGGGTCAACAACTAGTAATCACTTGGCCTGGACAATCTTGTGATGAAGGTTTATTTGGTGATTATTGCACCATTAGGCCCCAAGAAGAAGGCGAACATAGCATCACGGTGATGATTACCGATGATGATAATGCAAGCGTAAATGCAACCTTGGAATACGAAGTTCTCAATGTGGCCCCAACCATCGGTGAGATGAGATTAACCATCAATGGTATTCCGTATCTTCCTGGTGAAGACGGTACATGGGATATCGATGAAAAGGTGGTTGCAATTCTCGCGATCGACGGTTCAGATACCCTCTCTGATAATGAAGGCTTATTGATTACTTGGACTCCAAGTGATCGAGACGTGAATGAAACAATCACCACAAGTGGACCAAATTCGGGAATTGAAACATCTTGGGCTAAATCGGGTATCCACGCAATTTCTGCATTTGTCACCGATGATGATGGCGTACGAAGTGAAACGATAATCGGACATATACGAGTTAGCAATATCGCACCTGTCATGGATATATTACCCACTCAAAAGGCTCTATTCGAAGATGAAATCCTAAACCTATCCGCAAGTGCTTTCGATGCAGCAGACCAAGAGGTCTTGATATTTTGTTGGGACCTAAATAACAATGTAGATAGTGACGAAAGTGGCAATGCTAGCGATGATTGTGATGTTGAAGGTGCTGATTTATTGTATTCATGGGGGACTTGGGGTACACGGATCATTACTGCAAATGTATGGGATGACGACGGTGTAATCGATAGTAGTACTGTTTTGGTGACAATCGTAAATAAGCCACCTAGTGCAGTGATTACCGAACCTGATGGCGGATTTATTATCACTCAAGGCGAGTCAATTACCTTTAGCGCAGGAGAAA
>CAUZVL010000050.1:0-7055 GCA_963583355.1 Candidatus Thalassarchaeaceae archaeon | reverse complement strand
GTACCGCCTTCTAATCTGTATTCGACGATGAAGGAATCGACGTTTTCGGTTTCGAGAGTTATGGTCAATTGTTCACCGATGTCTCTATTTGCAGGTGGTGAAAAGTCACCAGAAAGTCGTGGGAGATTTTCTGGTGGGTCAACCACAGAGATTTGACTGAGGGGTGATTTTCCAATGAAGGCAATACCTCCAGAGTCGCTACCATGGTGGATAGCAGCCATCAGCGAATGTTGACCTCCTTGGGGCGCTCTAAGAGTCCAAGTAAAACTCAAGGAATCGCTTCCGCGTGAAGATTCCATTTCGACATAATTCGAAAGCCCGCCATTTGGATCGGCGATAATTTGCCAACCATCGTGTGCAGGGGTGTCTTTTGCTCCTTGGTCATTGGTTAGTAAGAACGCTCCGACCAATCGAGACTCACTTGGGTTGGAGCCGTTAACATGAATTGTAATGGTGGTTAATAGACCCGACCAAACCTCATCGCTGATCTCCAATTCAATACTTGCGCTACTAATCCCATTTTGACCTGGGTCGCCATGGCAAGAACCGCCACACTCCATCGATCTAATCTCATCGCCTTCTCCGCCAGGATTAGCCGATGAGAGGGCTGATGAAGCCAATAACAGGCTCAATATAATCACCAATCTAAATCTCACTCAATCCCTCCTTGGAACAAATGATAGGCCAACACTGGCGATGCCTACTACAATCATCAAGATTGAGAACATCATCCCGAATCCATATTCGGGTCCTGGTGCTTGTGCAATATCTGCAGCAGATATCTCGACTGGTGCTTGAGAGGAAACCGAGAGCGTTATTCCCTCGATAACCGGGTAGACCGAATAGGTATGAATCCCTTCGATTGGCGGTTGGTCCTTCCAAATCAAATCCTCGGTATTTCCAAGATGAACCCCATTGCGGTAAATCGCCCATTCGCTGGATTGGCCATCCCAAGTCAATGTGACTTTGGTGCCATCGGTTTTGGATTTGAGGTCACTTGCTTGGGGCGGAGTTATTGCTGATAATTGGATTGAAGTGCTATCCGATTGTGCGCCTGAATCATCGTATACGATGAGATTGACCGTGGTCGTGGCCGAAATTGGAACATATGATAATTCAATTCCGGAATAGAGTTGACTATCTATTTCCCAAACCGCATCGACGACCACCCCGTCGATATCTGTGGATTCTACCGCACTCAAAGTAGTTGAAACTCCGATCCATGCTTGGTCTTCGACCACAATATTTGCCGACGGGGCTAAGTTGCTTATGGTGAAGGAAACCGAAAGGATTTGGCCGTCATTATTTCCGTCATTTGGAGTAACCATCACGGTCCAAATATCCCCCGGGCCGAGATTGCTTGCTGGGATTGAACTCGAATTGAAGGCGGTTGAAAACCCATTCTTCAGCCAACTGAATGAAAGGCTAACCTGATCGCTATTGGCATCATCAGTACTGAAGGACGGTGCGAGTTCGCTTAGTGAATCTTGGCTTGTTTCGCCGCTGAAATTTACCGTTGGTTGGCTATTTTGAATAGTAACTGTATCGCTCAATGTTGATGATAATGCTCCATCATCATCACGCAATTGAATCGTCAGAGTGTGGATAGTTCCAGGAGGACCTGCAAACTGAGGCGCCCAAGAACTCAAGACGGTTAACTGGTCCTCATCAGCATCGAAACCATCGAATGAATAGGTTACTTCTTCGAGGCCGAATACCAAATCTTGGTCGAGTGTTATGGAGTTCAATTGCGGCGCAGTATTTTGAATAGTCACACCGCTCGACCACATCCAAGCAGACCATTCCTCTCCATCTGAAACCCTACAACCCGCTTGCCAAGTTTGTCCCTTGGTCGTATCAGCAGAAGATATAGTTGTACCATCTTGGGCTTGTTCGGCTGAATTCAATTTCCACTTGATTTGGTAATCGCTTGGCGAATCGCCATCGGCATCATCTGAATCCCAAGTGGCCGTCAAATCATCTACGGTAGAATATGGCCCGTCATCAAGACTAACCGAGGTCATCGTCGGTGCGGTATTGGTCCCACCGATGGTAACTGTTTGGGTGGTGAACCATTGACTGGTATCTTCGTTATCACTCACCTTTACCTTTGCGTGCCATACATCGCCATTGCGTGCGGCGATTGCTGGAACGGTGGTTTCATCTTCCAATGAATTCACAATCGCACCATCGACGTACCATTGGACTAAATCTATCGAGGTCACATCGTCATCGTCATCGTCTCCGTTGGCTGAGAGAACTAGGTCTTCGCCTTGGACCGGTGAAGATGGTGAGATTGAAGCGCTCTGAACTGTCGGTGGAGAATTGGCGATAATTACCGTGCTCGAAGATACCGGATTGCCATTGTCTGCTCCGTCGCTTGGAGTGACGGTAACATACCATGATTGGCCTTTAGCTGTCATCGAATCGGGAACGGTGGTCTCGTCATTTCTCAAGGTCAGAATACTACTATCGCGATACCAACGAATTTCGGTGCCCGATTCAGGATCGCCGTCCGAATCAAAATAAGAATAACTCATTTGCAGTAAATCTGTGCTATAAGCGGGTGAAGGCGTCAGCAATATGTTTGAAACAGAGGGGGCATTATTTGTTCCAGAACCTTCTGGGACATTTTTCGATCCAGTAGATGGTGCGTCGCCGGACTGATTTCCATCACCATTTACTGCGTTTCCAGCAAAGGTGAAACTTGCCGTGCCAGAGCCTGAGGTCGGAGCGGTCCAATCAAGTGTCCAGGATCTTTGATTAGAATTTGAATGAGTTGCTTGGCGGGTATCTTGGGAATTTACTTTGGCTGATGTCCCTGGATTACTAAAAGCCCCATCATTGACATTTAGAGAAAAGCCGCCTTTGCTGCCCGGTTGGCCGCTGACCGAAATGGTCAACGAATAGGTTTGGCCCGGTGTATAATCGGTTGGAGTCCCGGTCAAACTAACGGTTGAACTAGAGCCATAATGGCAACTGCAACCGCTGGTAGTATTGAATTTACCAGTTGAACTACTTTGAGCTGCAGGGGCTGCGTAAGAAGCAGCCAAAACGAGGACCAATAGCAAAGCGGTTGTACGACGCATGGTTGGTTGTTGGTGAGTTCTGCTATTAAATCGACTGCGAATGGTCAGAAATCGAATAGGGTTTTGGGGTTGGTTGGTTTTTGCGGCGTTATTTTATCAAATAATTCAACCTCGGTCAATATCGCTATACCAAGCCCTTCTGCTTTGAGTAATTTACTCCCCGCATTCTCTCCTGCAACCAAATAATCGAGGTTTTTCGAAATGTTACCAACAACTTTTCCGCCAGCATTTTTAATTCCTAACGCAATCTCCTTTCTGGAGCGGGAATGTGCTCCGGTAATACAAAAACTTTGGTTCTCAAGTGGGCCGCTCGGCGATATCGCTTCAGCTTCAACGTCGATGAATTCTACTAGGTCGAGGATTGATTGACGGCGCTTTGTAATTCCTTGTTTGAAGATTAAGGCGACCTTTTGCCCGATGCCAACTATTTGAGTAACCTGCTCTAATTCGCCATTTTCAACCCACTCTAGGATTGAATCCAATGTTGCAAAATGTTGAGCGAAAATGGTTGCAACCTCTGGGCCAATTCGCTCCATGCCTAAGGCGTGGAGGAATTTAGACAAGCTGAGAGTTCGGGTTTTGGCTAATTCATCAACCACGTTTTTTGCGCTTTTATCGCCCATTCTCTCAAGTGAAGATAGCTGTTGTTTGGTAAGTGAATACAGCCCGGCAATCGATGAAATCAATCCTTCATCCAATAATAGGTCGACTAATTTTTCGCCGATTCCATCCATCTCCAAACTTCGACACCAATAGGTGATTGCCCGGCTGGTCCGGGCTTCACATTCGAGTGAAATGCATCTTAAAAACGCCCCATCGATTACCAATTCTCTGTCACATGCAGGACAATTACTTGGTATTTCAATAATATTATGACTCAGTTGACCAACAAATTTTGAACCATCGGCATGAAATCTGTTTTTTATGTCTTCATCATAAGCAGGTCCGAGGTTTTCGATTATTTTCGGGATAACATCGCCGCGTCGGGTGATGGTGACCTTATCGCCAAGTTTCAACTCTAATCGCTCGACTTCGCCCACGTTGTGTAGAGTTACATTTTCAACGGTCACCCCACCTACCTTCTGTGGGGCAATCCTTCCTACCGGGGTGATCGCACCGGTTCGTCCGATTTGCCAATCGACATCCAATAATACAGTTTGAGCGGTTTGGGAAGGGAATTTCCACGCCAGAGCCCACCTGGGGTGGTGTGCGGTCATTCCGAGATTTTCCCGGCTTGCTAAATCGTCCAATTTGAACACAATGCCATCTATTTCAAAGGGGTAATTTGCCCTTTTGTCCACCCATTTTTGGGTGTGGGATATCATTTCTTGCTGGGGGGTTTCGCCTTCAAAAATCGTCCAGGGAGCCGGTTTTATACCAGCACTGGTCAACCATTCCAATAATTGACTATCATATTGAACAACTGGCGAGTCGTTCGGAAATTTCACATCGTAGGCTTGGAAAACCAAATCTCTGGCTTCGGCCTTGCCATCACCGTGTTTTTGCCTCAGGGCGCCAGAACACAAATTGCGAGGGTTTGGTGAAACCTCGCTATATTTTACCTTGAAGACATCGAGCGGCATCACTACCTCACCTCGGACGTGACAATCGACCGGGTGATTGAGTCGGGCTGGGATATTTGCTACCAATTTAGCGTTAAGGGTCACATCTTCGCCTCTTTGGCCGCTCCCTCTGGTCGCAGCCCGGTGAAGATTTCCCTTGATATATTCGAGTGAAAGTGCTGAACCATCCAGCTTCGGCTGGGCGATATATCTGTTTGCACCAAAGGTAGATTTACTTACGAAATGGATGATGTCTGCGTCGCTAGTTCCTTTGTCCAAAGAACTCATTTGGAACAGATGGTCTACCTTTACCGTGCCCGGTAATGGCTCTGGTCCAACTTGATGTAAAATATAATTCGAGGGGTCTAATTCGGTTAATTCAGCCCAAAGAGCATCGAATTCTATATCGGAAATCTCTGGGGCAGAGTGGTTATAATACAATTCTCGATGGTAATTTATCGCTTTGGCCAAGTCGGCTATGCGCGATAGTTCGGCCATGATTACTCACCCGAGCCGAAGGCTATGAACATCACGAAAAACGCAGAGCCACAAACTCACTATTTTCTACTGGGCATCTTGTCATTAGCGCTTTTGAGAGTATTCTCAAATGGATCTCGGCCACAACATGAACTGTGCTTTCAAACATGTGACCGGCAAATACCACGTACTGGTCATTGCACCAAGTGGCATGGATATGGGTGAATGCAGAACCGTCTTCAAGCCGGGCCAAATTACCTTGAATCGAAACCAATTCAGCCCCGGGGATGTGAGTGTTTCGATAGTAAATATGTTCATCGGACATATGGCCATATTGGTTATTTCTAGTCCTGCCGATTCCGCTGGTAATCGCCGCAGCGTCAAACCCAGCCTCATCGGCTAAAGCTCGTAAAGAAGCATGGATTTCCTCGCCGGGATCTAGTCGAACAAATAAGTCGTCGCCGCTCTTGGTCCACTCCATAGGCTTAGTCCTAGAGCCTAGCCTAGATTATCCTTGCGAGCCCAACAAATAAAATGGCAATTATAATTATCAAGTACTTCGCACTATTTTCAAGTAGCATATTGCTATAAATATTTCACCGGCGAGGCCCGCCGAAAATCACGAGTTCACTTCATTCCTCTTGTCCAAGAATGCTTTGAATACGCCCATGTGCTACAACCAAATTTGAATATGAACCGCCTAATGGCAGTGGGGCAAACGGCCCCCAGCCTTTTCTCAAAATAATTAATCTACGTTTGGGCTGACGTTTTGGTAATCGCAAGCCTCCCCACTCAAATTTTTGTCCATCTGCAAATAGATGGGTCGAAGTGATTGCATAACGCTTCGGAATTAATAATGATATCAAATGCAATGCCAATAGCCCGTCCCAAATATAGACCCAAATCATCGGTGTATCACTCATTTGAGCCAATAACCACGGCAGAGCCATCATCGCAGCTAATGTGATTAAATTCGCCCATTGCCTACTAACCTCGTGCGAGCCTTCGGACTCCCACGCAAAGCCAAGATTACCTAATTCACCCAGATTGGGTATGTCCTTGCGAGCTTGGCCCAACCACCAAGCATCCCAAATTACGATAATCCCTAAAATACTTACACAAATCTGAGCCATAATTACTGGATCTGGTAAATTTGTGGCGGGTACAGCCATCGATTCACGCCCGGCGTTTGCGCATCAAGACAAACGCAATGGCTCCGATAAGAACAAAAGCGAATACCAAAATCATCGGGTTCATCGGAGATTCTACGCTTTCGGTTGTTTCGGAAAAGTCAGGGATTCCATCACCATCGTCATCTTGGTCTTCAAAGAGCCAGGTAGTCATGCCTAATGGACAATGAAGAGTATCTGGGTGGCCGTCGTTATCGCTATCCAAACTTGCACAAGCATCGGTTGGATAGGAGTCACGGCTATCTATCACCCCGTCGTTATCATCGTCTTCGTCATATAGATTAGGTCCACATTTTCGGACTTCGTCTCTATCGTACCAAGTCTCGCTATCACAAGATAATATCCAATCACCATCACTATCCAATAAAGTGATCTCGAATGAGAGAGTGTCGGTTGAGGTCAAGCCTTGTTCATCGGTAACTATCAATTTCAAAACATATAATCCGGCCGTGAGATCGGTGACATTGTTGGTTTCTCCGGATAATTCCATTTGGACGGTTTGGCCTTGGATAACCTGCCATTTTATCTCAAGTTTATCGTTGGTCGATAGGTCGTCATCGATCAAAGCTGAAATCTTGATCGGTAATGATTCCATAATTCTAAAACCATCATCTGGGATAATAATCTCGACATTTGGAGCTTGATTTGAAATCAGATTTATAGGGATTAAATACGATGCACCGGGGCCAATTTCAGCAGTTATTTCCAATTGAGGCGAAGTATTGGTAAATGCAATT
>CAUZVL010000049.1:0-7122 GCA_963583355.1 Candidatus Thalassarchaeaceae archaeon | reverse complement strand
CAAGGGGATATTCGGATCAAATCCAAACAATACCCCATTAACATAAGCGTCGGTATCTTCAGACCGCTGGCGTCGATTATCTCTTACTTCGTGTTGGGCTGCTCGTTCGACCAGTTTGGTTTGAAGGGCGGAGAAATCCAATCTTGGAACCGGAAGGTCGGCAACATCTTCGATGCCTTCAAGTTTCATCTTTTTCGCAATCGCAGCCCAGACCTTATCAGGCGTGAGTGGCAAGTCGTTGACTCGAATGCCTATCGCATCGTAAACCGCATTAACCACCGCTGGCAAAATTGGCAATAGTGGCCCTTCCCCGGCTTCTTTGGCTCCGAACGGACCCTCGGGGTCACACGATTCGATGATGATAGGTGTCACGTGGGGCATTTCATGAACCGAGGGGATTTTGTAATCGAGCAAATTCGGATTTTGAAGATGCCCAGTTCTACCATATACCATCTGTTCAGACAATACTTGGCCTAAGCCCATATGACAAGAACCGATTATTTGGCCTTCAACGGCCAAAGGATTGAGCGCTTTTCCACAATCGTGAGCCGCCCAAACATTTGTGCATTTTATCAGGCCGGTCTCGACATCGACATCGACTTCAGCAACGTAGGCTGAAAAGGAATATGCTGGAGCAAGTCCTGCTGCTGCACCTTTGTGAACCCCTCCCATCGGCGGACTTCGGTAGGCGCCACTAGCGATGAGTGAACCTTTGTCCTCCTGAGCTTTGTGCAAGGCTTCAAGATAGGACATCGATATAGAGGGGTCATGTTTGTAGTAAATTCGACGGTCGTTCAAGACTAATGCGTTAGGATGGTATCCTAGGACATCCCAAGCTGCATTGAGCAATTTATCTTTGATTTCCAATGCGGCTCTTATCGCAGCATTTGCATTCATGAAGGTCACACGGGAAGAGTACGAACCGAGATCGACCGGGCTAGTATCGCTTTCATGAGACCGAACATGGATCATCTCGATTGGTAGTGCTAATACTTCGGCCACCACTTGTGCGATTGCTGTGGTCGAACCTTGGCCGATTTCGGCAGCGCCAGTATGAACGGTAACCCCGCCATCCATGTCGATTTGAATATGGACGGTTGCGTGTGGGAAATTGTTTGGATCCCAATGTATGGGCAATCCAGAGCCAGAAATGAAGAAGCCACAGCCGATTCCAATCCCTTTTCCAAGTGGTAATTTACGGAATTTATTATCCCAATCACTACCTTCTCTTACTTTGGATAAGGCTTGACGCATTCCATTCGAGGTAATTCTGAAACCGGAGATTGTCCTCGAATGGGGTGGAAGGAGATTTGCTAATCGCAAGTCGATAGGATCGACCGCCATTTGTTCTGCCATATCGTCTAGACCGACCTCGACCGCACATCGAGTGTTGACCGCTCCATGACCACGCATTGCCCCACTAGCGGGCTTATTGGTCCACACCCGAGCACCGGTATAGTGGAAAGAACCTAATTCGTAGGGTGCGGTCGCTAAAACCCCATTATAGTACGAGGTTACATGGCCAAAAGAAGCGAAACCGCCGCCGTCGATTAGTGCATCTATATCGAATCCTGAGATTCGACCATCGTCATCGGCGTACATCTCAACTTCGATAAGCGATGGATGGCGGCCTCGGTTAACCCAGAATACCTCTTCTCGATCAAAGGTTATTCGGACCGGGCGACCAGTTTTTCTCGAAAGGATTGCAGCACACATCTCGTGCGGGAATGGGTCTGATTTTCCACCGAATCCACCGCCGACGAATGTGCGTATGACATTGATTTGGTGCATGGGGACTTCCAAGACAGTCGCTAGTGCTCGATGAGCATAATGAGGGACCTGTTGTGGAGTATACAATTGAAGTCTTCCACTTGGATCCCAATGAGCAACAACCGCGTGAGGTTCGGTGAATCCATGGTTAACTCCCTTAAATTTCCATTTCCCATTATACATTGCCGTCGGATTATCGACCAAAGTTCTATCACCGAACTCTTGGAATACCCGCTTTTGTAAATTGGTGGTTCCAACATGATATTTACCGCGCCAATGAATCGGCTCATCGACATCTTCCAAGCCTTTTTTGATATCGTGAATCGAATCAAGAACTTCGTATTCAACCTCTATCAAAGCGACCGCTTCTCGGGCGGTCGCTTCATCTACGGCTGCTACGCAAGCGACCAAATCACCGACGTGACGGACCTTTTCGACCGCCATGGCGTGTTCGTCTTTTGTCACTGGTAATACGCCGAATGAATTTGGTGCATCTTCGCCGGTCGCAACCGCTAAAACACCAGATAAAGCTTCAGCCTTCGAGGTATCGATACTCTTGACCTTAGCATAATGATGTGGTGAGCGGACAATTCTTCCAATGATCTCCCCCTTGAGTCGGACATCGTCACCATACCATGCTTGACCGGTTACTTTTGCATTGGCGTCTACCAGCGGAGTTCGCTTGCCGACAGTAGTGCCAGTTCGGGCTCTGTCATGTATGTGAGCACCTGCTGGCTGTGATTCTTTTCCGCCGACAGTTTCGGGGATGAAATCGGTATCTCTGGGCGACATCATTGGCTTGGAACCACCAGAACCAGGCGGAGAGAATCTCTGCTTACCGGCGATTCTTTTTCCATCTTTCCGCATCTGTTTATCAGAAGAACCTGGTTGTTGTTTGTACCCTCCAGACATGAGATCATCTCGCATGGCCCGGAGGCATTGTCGGTTCATCTGGTCCGAGTGGGTGCGGGTCAGGATGAGGGTTACTGGCGGGTTGTTTTGATTCTGATTCACCACGATTAATCGCGGCTGCTGCTTGGATAGATTCTACGATTTGTTGATAGCCGGTACAACGACAAAGATTTCCTTCAATCGCACATTTTACTTCATTGTCTGTTGGGTTGGGATTATCGTTGAGAAGAGCCTGAGCTGTAATCAAGAACCCAGGGGTACAGAATCCGCATTGAGAACCTCCATGGTCACCAAAACATTGCTGAATCGGGGCGAGGTGGCCGCCATCTGCTAATCCTTCGACGGTTGTAATCTCCTTTCCAATGACTTCTGCGGCCATTGTAAGACAAGAAAGCCGTGGATTTCCGTCTATCATCACAGTACAGCATCCGCAAGTACCCATATCGCAACCGCGCTTAACTCCGAGTGTGCCGACCTTATCTCTGAGCACATCGAGTAAAATTGAATTGGTTGGTGCGAGTACCTCTCTTGGTTGGCCGTTTACACTCGCTTTCCAAATTGAGTTTGGCCCTGTTGGAATCATCGCAATATGCTGTTCGCCAACCATGTAAGGACACCTACGGTGTCATGGGAAGCAGCGGCCCTCTTTCAGCATTTGGCTATAAATTGAAGATTTTTATTCACTCTTCTTCCCACGAGCCCACATCTTTTCCAATAACAATGGGACATTGCTCAAGGTTTCAGACTAACCATCTCAAAGTCATCTTGACCCGGTTCGGGGTTTTTCCAATTCTCATCGCCTGGAAGAATTAGGCCATCTCCAATATCGGTGAGTTCTTTGGCCAAGTTTTTTTGATCGTTACAGATTTTATCCCAATCTATATCCTTCATTCTCCAGCGGCGCCAAAGATTCATATTACGCCAAGCATTTGTTCCTTTTGAATAGAGTTTTATCTGCAATTTTCCGGCGGTTGGCATCCATAATAGCATAACTGGGAAAATAAAGTAAGAGGGGATTGAGAAGAGGAATGGCAAAATTAAACCGAATTGCGAAAATTGGGCTAGTGGACTAGAGTTTGCAGTTATCATCCAAGTGAAAAATGCTGCTGCAAGAATCCAACTTAGTGGATAGAGAACGAACGCAGTATAGAGTTTGAACGCACCTCTTCTATCGGATTTCATTTTTTTACCGATTCTCCTGTCTATCACAACGACCCCTAAATATGGCGGAATAGAGCCGGCCAAAGCGCTCCAAGTGACAAAACCGAGCATAAATGACCAAGCGAATAACCAATTCCAAATAGATTTGATGAAACCTCGGTTTGTTAATAATTCTGGTTTTGAATCCAAATTTCTTGGCTTAAGGCCTAAATTGGCCAGATTGTCCATATGGGCTCTGGTTCTTTGTTCCAGCCTTAGGCTTTTCTTGGGATCTTTGATTGCCATCCATTCCCAAGCAGCTCTAACCCTCCGAGCCCCTAAAACGCCCTCGCCATACGAGGTTCGCAAAGCAAGGTCTGGATTTTCCCTAGCTCTTTGGGCATGAATTATTGACCTTGCTTGCCAAATTAGTTTTCTATTTTCCCACGATTCTACCGATTGTGATGCCCTAGCAATCTCACCAGAGATAATTTTGACCAATTCAGATTCGGACGCAATGATTTCAATCGGTCTTTCGGCGGTGAGAGCGACCCTTTCTCTGAATTGATATCGCGCGCTATAGTGTATCCCAATCGGGACTATAACCGGAGGATTTTCCACTGCTAACTCTTTTGCCCTAATGGCAATTTTCGCCGCACATGCTCTGATCGTTTTAGTGGTCGATTCATCATTGGAACCGCCCTCGGGGAAAACTATGACATTCTTGCCCGAAGCGACTTCATTGGCAACTAAATCAAGTTCTTTTTCGTCATCGATAAATCCGTCGAAGGCAACTTGAGGTCCGGGTAACATCCCTTTGGTTAACATATGGTCGAATAGACCACCTTTGTGGGTTGAAATAATTACTGCGCCCCTGTCCATGGGAATATTTTCGAGGTCTATCAAATCGATTTCTCTGAACCAAGTCGGCAATAGGCGGCGACTGAACCAACCCGAGATGCCCATATATGCCGCTTAATTGATTACCACTTGATTCCTTTGGTAGAAATTTCAAGGAAACCGAGGTTTCAAACCAAACCGTTGGGTCGGCCATAGCACGGTGGCTTGAATGGAGACCTCTAAACGATTAGCAGCCCTGCTTACCTTAGCACTTTATTTAGGTCCTTTATTGGTTGCTGCAGTCCCAGTCTCGGTAGATTCAACTAGCGAAGAAGTTGGCTGGTGGACAGACACAACCGTCGATAGAAACGGCGATAAAATCGGTGATATGGTCGAGAGGTTCATCGACTCCCCGCTATTTCTAGACGAGAATAATACCTTGCCAATCATCGTAGATTTCGACCATACTCCCGGTCAAGATGAAATCTCAATGCTCGAACAGGAGGTTGAATTCCAACACCAATTCACTCTACAACGGATCGATGCTCTTGCTGGCCGAATACCGGTCAACCAACTTTTGACCGCTAAGGATTTGCCAGGGGTCGTAATGCTAGAACTCGATGGTATACTCGAGGTGACCAATGAGGTTGCTAGAGCCAACCATGGCGTAAACGACGCATTCGATTATACCGGCTACGATGGCTCTGGAGCCACCGTTGCAATCATCGATACCGGATTGGATGGAAACCATTCAAGTTTGGACGACCTCGATGATGACCCCACTACCGATGACCCCAAAATCATCGCATTCTATGATGTAGTGAATAATGCCGACAAAACCAATGGTAGTGAGATTTTCCCTTATGATGACCACGGACACGGCTCTCACTGCGGCGGTACAACCGCAGGGACTGGAGCACCAGATTATCTCCACATTGGGATGGCTCCTCAAGCACGCTTGGTCGGAGTCAAGGTACTCGATGGTGGCGGATCTGGTAGTTTCGCTGGCGTGATGGGAGGGATGCAGTGGACTATTGATGTCATGCATCAATTCAATATTAGGGCAGCCTCGATGAGTCTTGGCGGACCAGGTCCAATCGAATGGACATCTTCCGAGGAAGATAGTGTAAACCGAATGGCTAACGAGATGGTCAGAGCGGGAATCGCTTTATTCATCGCCGCAGGAAATTCAGCCGTCAGTGCTCAAATCGGCACACCAGGCTCAGCAGAAGATGTGATCACGGTCGGTGCCATCGACAAGGATACCGGAATTGCGATCTACTCGAGTCAAGGACCGACCGAAGAAGGACGGGTAAAACCAAACATAGTGTATACCGGGTCTGATCTTATGTCGGTAGCAGCCAATACTGGCGACCAATATACTGCTATGAGTGGGACCAGCATGGCCACCCCTGGAGCGGCTGGAGTCAGTGCTCTAATGTTCCAAGCAAACCCCGACCTCTCCCCCTTTGACATTCGAAATATCATGCAGGAAACCGCTACTTATCGAGAATGCCACTTCATGGGAAAGAATGAGCCTTGTGCCGAAGATTTAATTCCAAAGAACCGCCAAAACAATGTCTATGGTCACGGCCATACCAATGCTTACGAAGCGGTGATGGAAGCTGCTGAAAGGTCTTTTACTTTCGACAAGAACATCGAATTGAATCTTACAAGTACGACCGAAGCAGGAACTGTTCACCTCATGCCCGGCCAGTCAATTACGGTTTCTGTGAATCAAGGCGTTGATACAATTCAGTGGATGTCAAATGATTTACGCGACGATTGGTCCAATATCCACAGTTACCAAAACGACGAATTATTAGTCCTATCATATGAAGAAATCGTCCATGAATTAGAACACTTACCGGGTATCTCACTATTCGATAATCACACCCTTTCAATGCGTGGAATCGATGGAACTAATTCGAGCCCATTGATCACCTTCGATATTATGATTCATGAAGATGGAGGAACTAGTATTCAAGAGAGTAATTCTAGCATGGGAGTTGTTGTATATGGCTCCATAATCGCTGGAATTATACTGGTCGTGATTTTATTGGCGGCGATGGTGTCGAACAATAAAATTAAAGTGAATTTGGTTCAAGACGACGATATAGATTCGGTTGTCGACGCCGAACTAATTTGATTAAACCATCTGGCTCATCGTCTTGCCGGCTCAACCTTAATTAAGTAAAAGTATTTATTATTCATTGAGTAATATGACTGAATTACCTTCAAGACCATTCAGGCCGACACATACCAAGGCCCCAACCCGTCGAGGAACTTTAACCGAAGGTTATGCGCCGACTGCGAATATAGTTAGCACTCCTGCAGGACATGTTCCCGCGAATGCTGTCGAAACCGCGATGCAAAAATTTGCTCAACTCATACTATACGGTATTGCGATGATCGCTATTTGGGGCGGCATTCTTTCGATCGCTTTTTCAGAGGATGCAA
>CAUZVL010000048.1:0-7303 GCA_963583355.1 Candidatus Thalassarchaeaceae archaeon | reverse complement strand
TGCTCAAGGTTTTGGCCTAATCTTAGACGGGTTGATACCTCGTGAGCAGCACAGATTCGAATGAAAGCCTCACCAACCCCTGTGCATGAAATAGCAACCGATGGATCACACCAGGTCCCTGCTCCAATAATCGGTGTGTCGCCAATCCTACCATCTGGCTTCCCTGTCATTCCCCCGGTGCTGGTTGCCGCAGCAAGATTTCCTTCATTATCGAGAGCGACCGCACCAACCGTGCCCATTCCTTGGCTTCCATCATGGTCTAAAATTGCAGAATCGTCCTCGTCGGTTGAACCCGGTCTTGAGTTTACATCTTTCCATTTTTGCCATTGAGCCCTACGCAAATCGGTAATCAGCCATTCTTGGTCGACTTGTTCAACCCCATTTTCTAGGCCGAATTTATCTGCAGCAGCGCTGTTTAACATGATGGGCCAACTTTTTTGGAGAATTTTTTGAGCCACCCTAATCGGGTGGCGGGATTTTTGGACATCGATAACCGAACCAACTGCGCCATCGCGGCCTCTCATGATACTCGCATCCATGGTTATCGAACCGTTAGCGGCGATTACCGAACCCCTTCCAGCATTGAATAATGGCTCGTCTTCCATCATTTCAACCGCGATTGTTACCGCCTCTTCAGCGCTTAAACCAGCCTCAAGCATTGAACCAACATCAGTTAGAACACATTCCATACAAGAAATTCGCGCAGGGTCCAACTCGGTTGGGCCTTTCCAAGGTCCATCGCCACCAGCGCCACCGTGGATGGCGAGGTGTACCATCGACAATCACTCACAGCGAGAAACCGACACGATTCGTTGAGGTTGGCTTGGCCTATCCCCTGACATCTTTTGACAAGCTTCGATTCCTTTGACTATATTCATTCCTTCGATTACCTCGCCGAAAACCGCATGCTTTCCATTAAGCCAAGGGGTTGCGACAGTAGTTAGGAAAAATTGTGATCCACCGGTATTTGGTCCAGAATTTGCCATCGAGAAAATACCGGGGCGGTCGTGCTTCATATTGAGAGAGGTTCGCTCACACGGAATCTTCCAACCAGGGCCGCCGGTTCCAGCGCTGCGGCTCATAGGGTCTTTGGAGTGAGGACATCCACCTTGAATCATAAAATCTTCAATCACACGGTGAAAATGAAGGCCGTTATAGAAGCCCATATCGACTAATTTCAGAAAATTTCCTGTAGTCTCAGGGGCTTCATCTGTGAACAGATTAATCTTGATATTTCCAGCGCTGGTTTCCATCATGACGTGGGTCATGTTTACTGGCTGGTCAGCGCCCGTTGATGACCCTTCCTCCTTGGAAACAATTATGCTTACTGGTTTAGCCAAGGACGGAAATGCTGGTCTGCATATTGCCTTGCTTGCTGTGCATTATATCCAGCAGCGGCCAATTGCTGCTCGTAAGCCAGTTGCTCAGCGGTAATAGTTGGGTCTATGCCGCCCATTCCCATCATTGGGTCATTGAATGCAGCATTGGCAAACATATCGTCCTTAGAATTTTGCCCTCCGCTTCTTCCAATGAGAAGTGTCATTATCAAAAGTAGAATAATTCCGCCAATTGCAGCAACTATCATTGTCATATTATCATCGATGAAATCGCTTCCTGCTTGGGTAGTGTCATTGACATCACCGTTACCGTCATCAGAGCCGCCTCCATTGCCGTTATTGTCGCTGTTTTCGCTACTTCCATCATCGAACGTACAACCGAGAAGGTCGATGTTTTCGCCGGTTGGAGTAGCAGGACAATTATCCTCGGAGTCTGTAACGCCATCGCCATCGGTATCGACTTCACAGCCCTCAGAATCAACGCTTACCCCGCTCGGGGTATCAGCACAGTCGTCGTCGGAATCTGCAACTTTGTCGCCATCGCTGTCGATGAAAACCTCTGGACAACCGTCGCCACCTTCGCCGCCGGTTATACCGTAAACGCCAGGACATTGGTCACCTTCGAAGCCGGTTGAATTATCTCCAAAGCCATCTTTATCGAGGTCTTCCCATTGGCTCTCATCCAATGGTAAGAAATCATTGAGGTTAGACCAGCCATCTTTATCGAGGTCGGCACAACCAAAGCGGTCGCCCCAAGATTCGCCCCAGGAGTCTGGACAATCATCGATGATGCCATCACCAGAATCAGTAGCGTTGAAGCCATCTCGGTCGATATCGTTAGCCCAGAGTTCGTCTTCATTCTGGATATTGAAATTATCACCCATCGCGATATTATTAGTCATATCTTGTTCGAATATCATCGCATCCATATTGACCATTACTTGGCAAGAGTAGACTCCGGTTGTGGTTTCAGAATCGAGGTAAACCGATGAAGATCTTCCCAAGATTAACTGCCCATAGGTCGCATAGGTATTTTGAGTTGCAGAATCGATATCAATAATGTGCTGGCCTTCAGAATCTAATAATTCAATGGTCCAAGAAAAATCCCCAACCACCGGTCCACGTAAGTTATGGATGTCAAAGGAATAGTATAATTCCTCATTGCTCACCATATCTGTACCGCAACTAACATTGCTGATGGCAATATCTGCTGGAGCTGGTGGTGTCGTTGCAATAGAGAGATTATAATATCCCTCATCTCCTTCAGAATTTATGACCAATACGAAGGTGCCATCTTGGCCTTCGAACATTTCATTGTCGAGAGTAGTCCACGAAGATCCATTCCAATCAGAAATTAAATTCGCATCGATATCGTAAAGTTCAGAGGTAAATCCAGACAACGAGTCAATCGTTAAAGTAATCTCTACATTATTATCAGAATCCAAACTGAATTGGAATGCATCAACATCGTCTGTTCCGTCAAGACATGCTTGACCTTCAACTACTGGATTTGTTCCAATTATCATCGGGGCTGAGAGCCCTGTGCCGGCATCCGTGCCGGTTTCAACATCTGAGAATCCACTACAAGAGAATGGTGCAACATATCCTTCAGGAGACCCCAATAGCAACCGGTAAGTTCCATTTCCACCATCTTCCCAGAACATAGTAGAACGATTGACCATCACCGTATAAGTCCCTGCAACTCCATCATACGGAGTATCAGCACTGCTCACCACACTATCAGCGAATAGGCCAAGGTCGGATGCAACTTCGGTTCCATCAGAGGCGTAAAGTGCAAGATTGACCGCTCCTTCTGGAGGATCAACAAGTACCAAATCGATTGTTTGTCCACTTACGACTGTGAATTTGTAATAATCCGCTAAGTCATTAGTGTCGATACAACCGCGATATTCAGCATCGGTATACTGGCCTAAGTCCATTTCATTTCCGGTGCTACTTCCAGCATCCGAACCCATGCCGGCATCATTTTGAGTTGAGCAAGACGTTTCTGCAGTATCGATCTCAATCATGCCACCTTTACTCATTTCGTTATTGTTATCATCGCGCTCGATGACAAGATTATCTTGGTCGACCACGGCGTATAAGTTGTAATCACCAGGGACGATGTCAATAGGAATCGTTGAGGATATTGTAACCGAGGTTGTTGTTCCCATAGGAATGCCATTGGCTGTGATTGACCCGATCTCATGGTCGTACCAATCTAGGCCCCAGTTGACCGAGAGGAATGCCTTGATTTCAACGGTTGAATTTCCATCCATGGTGCCACTATTATTGAGAATAACGTCAACATTGAAAGCGTCCCCTGCATTAGAAGAAGCAGCACTTCTAACTTCATCAATGTGGTAGTCGGGGGCGGGAATAGATTGATTGGTCCAAACGTCTAGAGTATAATTTGTGACACCACTATAATGAGTCAGATTTAGGGTATAAGTATCTGCAACACCCTCCCAATTTGTCGACTTTGTTGAAACCACTTCTGGATATGAGAGGGTGAAGCTAATGTCAACCTCGGTCCCATTGGAAGAATGAAGGTATAAATCAATATCAGATGAGATATCTTCCGCGGCTAGTGATACTTCAAAATAATGTCCTGCAGGTACATCGAAATTGAAATAATCAAAACTATCAGCGCCATCGAGGCAACCAGTATAGGTCGAGGTTACATTATTACCCATATCCGATGCATTTACCGCTTCGTTTGGCGCATCAGCGCCTAATCCAGCATCATCTTGTGGGCCGCCTATCAAGTCGAAGCAATCCTTTCCAAGAGTGGTTTGGATAGCAGACCACCCTTCATTATTGGCATCGTTTTGCTCGGTGATATTATCATAGGCATCCGCAATAACAAGCCAATAATAAGAACCATTTGTCGTATTGGCAGGAATTGTGATTTGGGTTTGGGTATATCTTGAACCATTTGCAGCGAGGTCCGCTTCATTTTCTACATGGTCTAGAATGGTATCCCCAAAGCCTAATGATTGGTCGGTAGATAATGCAAAGTGAACTTCAAATACACCCGTAGATGTGTTTCCGAGGTTTTCGACAGTATAATTGACATCGACAGTATCTCCGGCTTGGGCCTTTGCAGGCACTTCAACCCCGCTAATTGTCATATCTGGGCGAGGAGGTGTATTGTTGGTCCAAACCCTAAGTGTATATTGGCCATCACCGGAATATGCATTAATCCAGATGTAAAAACTGGTTGCAACTCCCGAAAGATTTGTTCCCCCCGTAGTAACTTTTTCAAGAGGATCGTTATATTCCGACCAAGCATAAAAATTAGTTTTTGTAGAGTCCACTAAATACAAGTCGAAATCCATATTGGCAGGTACTACCAATTCAACATCTACATCCTTGCCAGCTGTTGTTGTAACCTTGTACATATCTTCTTTGTCACTTTGGTCTACGCAACCACTAACTCCAGTTGGACCATTTGCGGGATCGGTTCCCAAATCCTTTGCAGTTGTACTAGTATTTCCAGCATCGCCAGCAGAACCTCCATCTGTTTGAACAGTACTGCAAGCTGCTCTTCCACCGGTAGTAGTAACAATTCTTGGCATTAAATCATTTAAATCCTCAATTGGGTGGTTAAATGGCGAAATAGACGCAGTTATGGGTCTTTTTTCGTCCATTTCAGCCGCTACCAGCGGTGAGAAAGTCACCATAATCATTAGGGCTGCTAGAAGAATTGAACGTACACGCATGGTCTTCAACTACCCTTTGGTCGCCACCGGATGGTTATCAATGTACGCCCTTCTCTTCAGATCTCTCCTACCGCGTAGGGGGGAAAACCCAAAAATCATCAATATTTTGGGGCGGCCGAATTTACATCATCTGTAACCCCTGCCGAATATCGGTCGAAGTTTTCATTGAACATCCTAGCCAACTTATCAGCCGTAGCATCGAAATCAACTTTGTCATCCCAGGTATTTCTTGGAACCAATAATTCGGAAGGAACCCCTGGACACGAGGTTGGGACCTCGAAGCCAAACCGCTCATCTACGATATATTCCACATTTGTTAAATCATCGTCGAGTGCTGCGTTTAACATCGCTCTTGTAAATTTAATTTTCATTCGGCTTCCGACTCCATATGAGCCCCCGCTCCAACCGGTATTGATGAGCCAAGCGGTCGCACCGTGCTCGGCCATTTTGGCTGAAAGCAGATCGGCGTAAACCCCCGGGTGCATCGGCATAAAAGGCTCGCCAAAGCAAGCCGAAAACGTAGCTTGAGGCTCGGTAACGCCGATTTCGGTGCCGGCAACCTTGGCGGTATAGCCGGAGATAAAGTGGTATGCAGCCTGAGCGGGTGTCAACCTTGAGATTGGAGGAAGAACTCCAAAAGCATCACAGGTCAAAAAAATCACGTTTTGCGGGTGACCACCCTTACTATCCTCGGTGCGGTTTTCAATAAATTCAATCGGGTAAGATCCTCTTGTGTTTTGGGTTTTTGAGGTATCGAAGAAATCTGGAATCCCGTCATCGTCGAGTACGACGTTTTCCAAAACAGTCCCCTTTCGTTCGGTAGTTGCGAAAATTGCCGGTTCATCCTCTCGGACTAAGTCGATTAGTTTTGCATAACAGCCCCCTTCAAAATTGAAAATACCATTTGAGCCCCAGCCGTGCTCATCATCGCCGATCAAAGCGCGTTTTGGGTCAGCGGAAAGGGTGGTTTTTCCAGTTCCCGACAACCCAAAGAAAATCGCGGTATTTTCGCCGGTTGTATTGGCAGAACAATGCATGGGGAGAATTCCTTTCTTTGGAAGAATTAAATTCATGATTGAAAAAATTGATTTTTTGACCTCACCAGCATAACGAGTTCCACCGATGATAACTTCGCCTGCAGCGTAGTTTACAATTACAAAACATTGTGAATTTAGTGCGGCATCATCGGCTTCAAAATGAGGTGCGTGATAAACAGTAAATTGGGGCTGGTGGGACCTTAATTCGCTTTCAGTTGGACGGATAAACATATTTCGGGCAAAGGTATTATGCCAAGCATCTTCATTGATTACTCGGATGGATAAAGCCTCGGAAGTCTCGGCTCCACAAAACAAATCCTGAACGAATAATGCATCGCGACTAGAGAGATAATTAATTACCTGAGCCTTCATTCTTGAGAAAGTCTCAGCGTCGGTGGAAATATTTACATCCCCCCAGTTTACATCTCTATTGGTCGACTCTTCGTCGACGATGAATTTGTCATTTGGGGAACGCCCGGTTCGTTCACCGGTTTCGGTTACCAAGGCACCATGGGCCGATAGTACACCTTCACCGCGCTCCACAGCTAGATCGATCAATGTCATATTGTCAAGATTCCAATGGATTATTGCATCCGTTTGGATTCCATGGGCTGCCAGGTCCCCGGAGGGGGTACCGACGGTATAGGCCATGAACCGGCGACCCGCGCCCCCTCTTTGTTGCTTGTGGTCCCAAACCGGCCCAATAGTTCTGCAATAATCGTTAGATGGGGTCGTCGAGGGGAGATATTGAAAGCCGAACCGATACGGTGGTAAATCGTGGCCAAGGAAGAACCCGGGGATGAACTTCTCTCAAAGCGCGATTTTGATCGCGCTGCCGGAGTAAACCTTGGAGGCTTTATGGTCGCTGATATCGAGGAAGAACAACCCGAACCTGAATCCAAAAAAATTGAAGAGGTCAAAGAAATAGATGAGGCCGTCGGCGAGATCGCCGACATTTTTACCAGAACAGATAAATCATCCCCGATTAATCGGGACGGCACTGTCGATATCGAGCCCGAAATGGATTCGGTGACCGAGTTTGCAGTCGAAGGCGAAAAGCGCCTTCATATCGGATTGCTAATTTCGATGATCGTAACCTGGTCGGCGATTGGAGGGATAGTGGGCACGACCTTAGGGCCGACCTTGTCGGCCGTGGGACTATTATCGATGGCGGCATTTGGATTGTGGTTAGGCGAGAAATGGA
>CAUZVL010000047.1:0-7395 GCA_963583355.1 Candidatus Thalassarchaeaceae archaeon | reverse complement strand
GCGTAGTGCATGAGTGGATATGCGTTTGTAGAAATCACTACGCTGGTCGATGAAAGCATTGTGTTTTATCTTGCTAGCATCACTACCAGGAACTCTAATTACATCGGTGAATCCAAAATTTAAATTAGCGACCATTTTATCATCACAAACCCCAGAATAATCCTCGGGTATTAATTTTGATTCGCGAATAAGGCGCCAGAAAAGATTTGAAGGGTTTGAAAAGTAATGCCCAGAGTCCCAAGATGCTTGGCTTGGATTGTGGCCGACCAATAAAATCCTAATTGGCCCATCCCCATACTTCTCCTCCAAGGCCATATATGGGCCTGAGCAGCAGAGGGTTCTAAACCCGTCCATCACCGCACTCTAATTGGAGAAGGCTAATGCAACAAGACGAGTTCCTCAACCGAGTTATGGAAAAGGTCCGCACTTATCTTGGAGAATCAGATTCGATCATCAACTATGTTGAGCAAGCAAGTCTCCGACGTACCAGTGATTTAAAGTTGCCATTAGAAGGACTCGGTCTTGAAAAAGTACTTAGTGATATAGATTATTATCTATCAAAATGTGTTGATACTTCTCATCCGGGTTTCATGAACCCATTTTGGGGTGGTTTGAATCTTGCAGGATTTGCCGGTGAAATAATTACCACTCTTACCAACACCTCGATGTATACTTACGAACTCGCACCTATGGCAACCCTCATCGAACAAGCTCTTCTAAAGAGAATGTGCGATTTAGTTGGCTTTCCAGATGGTAACGGAACCCTAACCACGGGTGGTTCGAACGGAAATATGCTTGGAATTATGTGTGGGAGATACCGTGCTGACCCACTAGGTCAAAGAAGAGGCTTCGATGGCAAAAAATTAGCGGTATTTGTCTCAGAGGAATCACATTATTCGGTGATGATGTCTGCGAATGTGCTTGGGATTGGATTCGATAATGTCCTCAAGATTGGATGTGATGATGGCGGTCGAATGCGAGTCGAAAAATTACAGGAGGAAATCGACCGCTCTCGTCGAGAAGGTTTCCTGCCGGTTTGTGTAGTCGCAACCGCAGGTACTACCGTGAGAGGGGCCTTCGATCCCCTAAAAGAGATCGCTAAAATCTGTTCGACTGAGGACATATGGCTTCATGTCGATGCGGCTTGGGGGGGCTCTTGTTTATTCAGTGCAACTCACCGTTCATTGATGAACGGGGTGGAATTGGCTGACTCGGTTTGTTGGGATGCCCACAAGATGATGGGATTGCCGATGATATGTTCAGCGTTCTTGGTAAGGGACCAAAATTTGCTCAAGAAAATTTGTGCTCACACAAATATAGGTCATTATTTGTTCCAAGACGATGCTGAAAACATTGATCTTGGCCGCCTGAGTTTACAATGTGGTCGCAGAAATGATGCATTAAAGTTGTTCTTGGCTTGGAGAGAAATAGGTGATGCAGGTTGGGCGAAAATGGTAGATAATTATATGGATTTAGCAGATTACCTAGAGGAGAAAATTAAATCTCACCCCAATTTAGAATTGGTTTCAACTAGACAGTGGACCAATCTTTGCCTGAGATTTGAAAACAGTGAGGGTGATTTAGATGTTCTGAATGCCGAGATTCGCAAGCGAATGATGCAAGGGGGGCAATTTATGATCTCTCAATCGACCCTGAATGGAAAAACAATTCTTCGTCCTGCGATTGCAAATCCAAATATTAGCAAAACATCTCTTGACGAATTAATAAGTGAAATCACTTCGACAGCAGATGATATTATCCGTAATATTCCGGCCGAATAATTTCATTTATCACGGGTTTAGACACCAGTGAGGTTCTTGAGCAGGTGATGTTTGCCCAACTCTATGAGCGAAGGTCAACCGGTGCGCACCGTCCTTTACCCCGAGCACGTTGCTCTCAATGCAAATATCGTGGATTTCCATGGTTTCGAATTACCGATCTGGTATTCGAGTATAACCGAAGAGCATCTAAAATGTCGTTCTGAAGCGGGTTTATTCGATGTTTCACATATGGGGACATTTCGCTTTTCTGGCGAGGGGGTTGGCCAATGGCTGGAATCGATCGCGACTCAAAGAATATCCTCAATCGATCCTGGCCGCTGTGCTTATACCCATTTTTTGGACCATCAAGGATTTATTATCGATGATATGATTCTAGCAATTGTAAGCGAAACTGAAATCCTTGGAGTTCCAAACGCAAGCATGGTCGGTATTATGCGGGATTGGTTTTCAAATTTACTACCAGAAGATGGCTCGATTATACTAGAAGACCTGAGCCCAAAGATCAGTATAGTAGCCCTCCAAGGGCCTGATTCGAGAAAAATATGCGAAGCAGTTCTCGGCCAATCCAATCATATCGGCCGATTCAAATGGGCAGAAATCCAAGAGAATGAACTTGGAATCTCAGGTTGGATTCAAGGAACCGGATATACCGGCGAGGCCGGTTATGAGATATTCGTTCCAAATTCTGATTCTTCAACACTTTGGAAAAGTCTCATTCAAGCGGGGGCGACTCCTATCGGACTGGGAGCTCGTGATACATTGCGATTGGAAAAGGGGTTCTTGTTATCAGGCGTGGATTTTGCTTCGCCATCATTGAATGATAATCCGGTTCTTCATCGCGATTCTTATGAGACAAATGTACCATTCGGGCTTGATTTGAATCATGAATTCATCGGAAAAGCAAGAGTTGTGTCTCATTTTGATGACTGCGAACGCTGGTGGGGAGTTCAACAATTGGAAAAAGGACCGTTGCCCAGAGGCGGCAAAATAGTCGAGGATATGGCCGGTAATAAAATCGGGATACTAACCTCGGGTGCGCCTTCGCCTTCGATGGGGCGAGTCGGAATCGGCATGGGATATCTAGCAGGAGTTCAATCGGGCGATGAGGTCATGATAGTCGCGAGCCCACGAAAAAAGGTTAGAGCGCTGGTCAAGCGTCCGCCCTTTGTTTGAATGCGCCCCGTAGGGGCGTTGACTTGATGAAGGGTGGGTGCTCACACCGACCCATGCGCCGCGGTCTTGCATTCGGGATTCTACTGTGCCTACTGTTATCTTATGTTCCTGCAATTCCAGAGGATATTCAATCTAAAATCACCGAGGATATAATTCCTGAGCCATCACCAAATCTTATTCCTGAGGAGGATATGACCTTAGCTCAAGTCAATGCATTAAACTCGGTAGGTTGGGGCCGAGCTGCAACTTCAAATTGGTCTTCAGTCGGTGGTTCTGCAGACGATGACAAGATCTATGAAATGACGTTTGATTCCCAAGGAAATATCATTGTTTGTGGAATGATTTACCAAGTTAGTCAATTTGGTGGAATCCAAGTTCACACCGAAGGTGAAGGCGATATTTTGATGGCAAAACTCGACACTTCTGGGGTTTGGCAATGGGCAGTTTCAGCCGGGACCGCACTTTATTATGACCAATGCTGGGGCGTGACAGTAGACTCAAACGACAATGTCTATGGAACCGGATATTTCCGTGGTTCGGTAACATTTGGAAATACAACTCTAACCACAACCGGTTACGACGGTTGGATCGCTCGGGTTAACTCAACTGGCCAATTCGATTGGGCGATTAAATTCGGTGGCTTTGATGTCGATATCGGTTGGGCAATAGTTGCGGATAATTATGATAATTTATACGTCTCGGGGTATTATCAAAACTTTACCGAGTTCGATTCAACTCAACTAAGTGCAGAAGGCACTTCTGAAAACTACCGATTTTTCTTAGCCTATTATAATACCAGTTCGGAACTTTGGGAATGGGCGAAGGATTCCTATGGTGACGGGGTTGCTGCGCCATATGCACTGGTCCATGAATCGAGTACAAACGATGTTTATGTAGCAGGATATAATACTGGAAGCGAGAGTTTTAACGGACAATTTACTTCATCTCCACAATCAACATGGGCTGGAATTTTGCTCAAATATAATGACGACGGAGGTTTACGTTGGGGTAGAAATATCGCCGGGCCTCAATGTCCATTCGGTAGCAATTGTGGGGTTTGGTTCAATAGTGTAGCATTGCACCCTAATGGTGGGGTTGTTGTAGGAGGAAATTTTTTACTCTACTACAAGGATTCAACAGGTGCAACTCATACAGGGGCAGGATCTTGGGACCCCTTGGTTGCATATTATAATCAAAGCGGCGTCCAACAATGGACTTTCACCGCAGGTTCAAATCAAGATGACACGATCTATGCGATTTCGGTAAATCTCAAAGGCGAAGTTCAATTTGGTGGGCAATTCTTAACCCCAATACAATTCCCCGGTTTTGTGCTCAATAAATCTAGTTCAACCAATGAATATGATGCATATATCACCTCGATCAACGAAACCGGAAAATTCCAATGGGCAACAGCATTTGGTGGTGCGGCCAACGACACGGTTAGAGCATTACTCACCCTAAGCGATGGCTCGATAATTGCGGGAGGGGACTTTTCTGGAACCGTAAACTTTGGAAATATTCCTAAATCTGCGACAAAGCAAGATGTTTTCGTTTGGAAATTCGCCCATGACATGGATGATGATGGCATTGTGGATTATGTAGATAATTGCTTGAAGACTGCAAATTCAAACCAATCAAATTACGATGCTGACCTCAAAGGGGATGCTTGTGATACCGATGATGATAACGATGGATTACACGATGTATTAGATAATTGTCAATATGGAATGATCAATTGGAATCAATCAAATATCAGTCAAGATCACGACCAAGATGGTTGCAGAGATATCGATGAGGATTTCGATGATGATGCCGATGGTTATAATGACACAGAAGATAATTGCCCTTCAGGAATCATAGATTGGGTTCCCGATGAACTCAATGATTTAGACCAAGATGGTTGCAGAGATCAGGATGAAGATGATGATGATGATGGTGATTCGGTCCTAGACGCGAATGACAATTGCCAATATTTAGTAAATCTCAATCAATCGAATTATGATGAGGATAATCAAGGGGACATCTGTGACTCAGATGACGATGACGACACGGTGGTTGATTCACTCGATGATTGCCCAATGGGTAGTCTAAACTGGACCTCTGCAGTTCAAACCGATAAAGATGGTGACGGTTGTGAAGATGAGGGTAGCAATGAAGACCTCGATGATGATAACGATGGTATTTTGGACCTCGATGACCTATGTCCACGCGGTGAAACTGGTTGGAATTCCAGTTCGAACTCAGACCGAGATGGCGATGGATGTCGAAATGATAACGAAGATAACGATAACGACAATGATTCTTTGATAAATGAGGCTGATCTTTGTCCTAATGGCATTTCCAATTGGACCAAAAATGCGACCAATGATAATGATGCCGACGGCTGCTTAGATTCCCGAGAAGATAACGATGACGATAACGATAACTTTTCTGATTCGACAGATTTCTGCCCAAATCAAGAAGGAACCGCAACCCTTGGAGGAATGCGCGGTTGCCCCGACTTTGATGGTGATGGTTGGGCAGATACAGCAGATGCTTTTTTCCAAGATCCAAGTCAATGGAATGATGGAGATAACGATGGTTTCGGGGATAATCCTAGTGGGACTAATCCCGATGCTTGTCCGTTCTTTTTGGGTAATTCAACCGCAGATCGCGGTGGTTGCATAGATAGTGATGGTGATGGTTATTCAGACCCTGATTTAGTTTGGTTAACGATTCACGGTGCTGATGCTTTTCCCGATGAGCCGACTCAATGGTCGGACATAGATGGTGATGGCTATGGCGATAGTTTTGAGGGGACCAATGTGGATTTCTGCACAGATGATGCCGGTACTTCAGATAAAGATCGTTATGGTTGCCCAGATTTGGATGGTGATGGTTATTCTGATCCCGATGCGTTTTGGACCTATTCTCGGTGGAATAGCGATGCTGGAATCGGGCCCGATCTATTTATCGATAATCCGACCCAATGGTACGATAGTGATGGCGATTTATTTGGTGATAATTGGGGGATTACCGATTGGAACATTAGCCGGGATAGCGAATGGCCTGGTGTTTTCATCGAAGGAGCATATCAATCAGATATGTGCCCGACAGAAGCACCGGATGGATTATTTGATGATGACTTTAATTATCCCGGTTGCTTATTAACCGGGATTTCTGATGGTGGAAATACTACAGATACCTCTGATAAAACCAAAGGTGAGCAGGGTGGAATCGATATGATGACGATAATTGGAATCATTGGTAGCTTGGTGGTTTTAGGTCTGGTTGGAACCGTCGTATTATTGCTAAAGAAAAAACCGACTCCAAAAAAGAAGGAACAAGCACCATCTCTTAGTACAGATGTAGTAGAAAAGGTTGATCAAAACACGGTTAGTTCTTGGGAGGAATTACCTTCTGGAGATTATATCGATCCCGATGAATCTGGGACGAATTGGTACAAGACAGATGATGGCGACCACTGGTTCCAAAATGCAGATGAAACTTGGTCAAAGTGGACCGGCTAATCTATCGATTATGTCAAAGAGTTTTTCTTTATCGAACCATTCCAAAACCCGATTTGACTGGTTTTGCAATTTTGAACCTTTTAATCGTATAAATTTCTCACTTCCCATCTCTTTATTTTAGTGCTGATGGACAAACCCCATGGGATTTTACTACCAACATTCATGGCTGGCCCGCGCTCCCAGCGCAATTAAGGCGGGCTAAACATGGTCGACCAATTACCAAATCTCGGACGGGAGCAAGAGATGCTCGAGGCGATGGGTCAGTCCTCGATAGACGATTTATTCGCGGACGTGCCCGAAAGTGTCCGCCTCCAAGGCGATTTACCATTACGTGGGCCTCAATCCGAAGAAGAGATTATTTCCGATGCCCGAATGCTATTGGGATCCAATGTTGCATTGGGCGAGAGAGTGAATTTTTTGGGTGCAGGACTCAATCGTAATTACGTTCCTGCAAGCGTGTTCCAAATGATAAACCGCGGTGAGTTTTTGACCGCATATACCCCATATCAGCCTGAGGTTAGTCAAGGTATTCTCCAAGCGATGTGGGAATTTCAAACCCTTATCTGCCAATTGGTTGGACTCGAAGTTTCCAATCTTTCGCTATACGATGGCTCAACCGCTGCAGCCGAAGCAATCACTTGTGCGGTGAGGGTGAACAATCGGAAAGCGAGCCAGAAAAACACGGTTTACATTTCGCAATTGGTGCCTCCGGATCGGCTTTCTGTAATTCAGAATTATTCTCAAGGCGCAGATATTACCATCAAACTCCTTAGTCATAATTTAGATGGTACTCTCAACCTTGAAAGCCTTTCAGAGGCAGCAGGAAGTTGCGGGATTTACATTGAGCAGCCTAATCCGCTCGGTATTCTCGATTCAGGATTGACCGGAATCAAAGAGGTCATCGGTCCGAATACCGCATTTATTGTCGGTGT